>CAVAJA010000109.1:0-3047 GCA_963588615.1 Lachnospiraceae bacterium
GACGGCAACCAGCGGATATTTCAGCAAGTCTCTGCCGTTTGCTTCCCGCTGCGGGTGGTTCGGAAAGCTGTTCCTGTCGTATGGATTTCTCGCATACCTCGCAGTTGCCATTGCGTTGATTGCCTCCTATGTGCTGAATCGAACGAGAATCGGTCTGCATTTAAGAGCTGTCGGAGAGAATCCCAGTACGGCAGATGCGGCCGGAATCAATGTGGGTCGGTATAAATATCTGACAACCTGCATCGGATGCATGGTTGCGGGCCTGGGCGGTCTGTATTACGTCATGGATTATGCCTGCGGCGTGTGGTCAAATGACGCATTCGGCGACAGAGGATGGCTTGCCATTGCACTGGTAATCTTTACGATGTGGAGACCGAAGCTGGCAATTCTGGACTCGTTCCTGTTCGGCGGTCTGTATATTCTGTATCTGTATCTGCCGACGGGCATCGAGCATATGGAATATCAGGAGCTTTATAAGATGATTCCTTATGTGGTCACACTGATTGTTCTGGTGTTTACCAGCATTCGGAATAAGCGTGAAAATCAGGCGCCGGAAAGCCTGGGAGTGGCATACTTCAGGGAGGAACGGTAACATCCAAAATGCCCGATGGCATTTTGAATGTTACCGAGTGGCGCGAACAGAACGCCACTCGCCTCATCGGAGAATTCGCCTGTGCGAAATTCTCCTCGAGGATCATGCCCGATGGCATTTTGGATGTTACCGAGTGGCGCGAACAGAACGCCGCTTATCTCATTTATCAAACGGTTATAATCGTGATATTCAGTGCCTGCAGGCTCAATGCCTGCGGGCATTTTTGATACATCCATCAGAATGCAGCAATCTCAAAGTTTGCTGGCGCCTGTACTGCAATGCAAGTTTGTGTGCTTGTGAATTTTAGACAATTCAGCTTGTTAAATATTGCGTGTTTTGGTAAAATAGTCCTCGGGTTCACAGATTTCCAACGGAGAAGACTGTGAAACTTAATAGCATACTGGAGGACATAGACATGAAAGTATATACAACCGACAAAATCCGTAACGTTGTGATTCTGGGACATGGCAGCTGCGGCAAGACGACTCTTGTGGAAGCGATGGCATATCTCGGCGGTCTGACGTCCAGATTGGGGAAGGTTGAGGAGGGTTCCACCATCAGTGACTTTACCAAGGAGGAACAGAAACGTGAGATTTCCATTCACACATCTGTGATTCCGATTGAGTGGAACGACTATAAGCTGAATGTTCTGGATACTCCCGGATATTTTGATTTTGTCGGTGAGGTTGAGGAAGCGATTTCTGTGGCGGACGGCGCGATCATTGTGGTTAGTGCCAAGTCCGGAATTGAGGCGGGTACGGAAAAGGCGTGGGAGCTGTGCGAGAAATATCATCTGCCGCGCATGTTCTTTGTGACCGATATGGATATCGATGACGTGTCCTACCGCAAGGTTGTGGAGGACTTGACCGCTCTGTATGGCAAGAAGATTGCACCCTTCAACATGCCTATTCGTGAGAACGGGAAGTTTACAGGATATGTCAACGTGATTCAGAAAAAGGCCTTCCGATGGGAGAACAAGGAGGCCATTCCGACGGATGTTCCGGATTATTCACAGGAATATTTAGAGCAGTATCACGATACGTTGATGGAGGCTGTTGCAGAGACCTCTGAGGAGTTTATGGATCGCTATTTTGCAGGAGAGGAATTCTCTGAGGCAGAGATCCGCGCAGCGGCAAGGCTGTCCATTCAGGACGGCACCATTGTGCCTGTGGAGATGGGAGCCGGAATCATCGCCCAGGGTGTATATGCGATGATGGATGATATTGTGAAGTATATGCCGGCTGCAGAGTCCCGCAAGGTAAGCGGCATCAACATGAAGACCAATGAGATTTTTGAGGCAAACTTTGATGTCCTGAAGCCGAAAACGGCCTTTGTGTTCAAGACCATTGTGGATCCATTCATCGGGCGCTACAGTCTGATTAAGGTGCGCTCCGGCGTTCTGAAGACGGACGATCTTTGCTACAATACGCGGTCCGAGACGGAGTTCAAGATCGGAAAGCTGTACATCCTGCAGGGCAACAAGGCGACGGAGATTTCCGAACTGCACGCGGGAGATCTGGGCGCGCTGGCAAAACAACAAAATGTCAATACGGGGGATACTCTGTCCACGAAGGGGACGCCGGTTCAGTATCCGAGGATGGATATCTCCACGCCGTATACTTATCTTCGATACAAGGCGGTGAATAAGCAGGACATTGATAAGATTGCGCAGGCAATGAGCAAGCTTGCAGCGGAGGATCCTACCTTTAAGGCGGTAAATGATTCCGCAAACGGTCAGTCTCTGATTTACGGAATGGGTGATCTGCATCTGCAGGTGATCCAGTCTGAGCTCAAGGATGAATATAAGTGTGAGATTTCCGTTGAGAAGCCGAAAGTTGCTTTCCGTGAGACCATCAAGAAGAATTCGGATGTGGAGTACAAGTATAAAAAGCAGACCGGTGGTCACGGACAGTACGGACACGTAAAGATCCGCTTTGCTCCTTCTGAGGACGGAACCGCTCCGTATGTATTCGATGAGGCGGTTGTCGGAGGTGCGGTCCCGAAGAATTATTTCCCTGCTGTTGAAAAGGGAATTGCAGAATCTGTCCAGTCCGGCCCTTTGGCAGCTTATCCGGTTGTGGGAGTGCATGCGACACTTTACGATGGTTCCTATCATCCGGTGGATTCTTCGGAAATGGCGTTTAAGACTGCCGCAAAGCAGGCGTTCAAGAAGGGCTTTATGGAGGCAGGTCCTGTGCTGCTGGAGCCGATTGTCACCTTGAAGGTTGTCGTTCCGGACACTTATACCGGAGATGTAATGGGCGATCTGAATAAGAGACGTGCCTCAATTCTCGGCATGAATCCGGCTCCCGGATCCAAACAGATCATTGAAGCAGATGTTCCGCAGATGGAGCTGTTCGATTATTCTACGACACTTCGCTCCATGACGGGAGGAAGAGGAGATTACAGCTACGAATTTGCACGTTATCAGCAGGCGCCGGCAGACATCCAGAGC
>CAVAJA010000110.1:0-6521 GCA_963588615.1 Lachnospiraceae bacterium
TTTTTATACCTTCACAAGTGCTGCGGAAGATCTGCTGAACGGATCTGCACGAACCTATGGAGAGGAAAACGCCCAAAGGCAGGAGCAGCTGACCGATGACAAGGAGCAGGATGCCGTGCTGCAGAGATACACGGCATGGCCGGAACTGCTCTACTATATGGACATCAGTGAAGATTCGGAGGACTGGGTAAACCAGAAATTATGTGAGTATTATCACAAGAACAGTGTGCGCGGGACGGTGAGCAAGGAGTAATTCCTCCTGTGCGGTGAGATGGTAAATAGATACATTTTCAGAAAGATTTGTGGAAGGGAGAGAATATGGAACGGCAAAATGCATGGAATACTTATGATCTGGAGATGCAGAAGGACTGCATGAAATTCGCAGAGGAATATCGTGTTTTCCTCTCAGAGAACAAAACGGAACGTGAGTGTGTGGATACCTTTGTTAATGCGGCTGAGGAAGCAGGGTATGTGGAACTGTCGAGGGTGATTGCGGACAAGACGAAACTCAAACCCGGTGACAAGGTATATATGACATGGATGAATAAATCGATGGTGATGTTCCGCATGGGCAAACAGCCTTTGGAGGAAGGACTCAACATTCTGGGAGCTCACATTGACAGTCCCCGCATGGACGTAAAGCAGAACCCGCTGTATGAGAAGGCAGAGCTTGGCTATCTGGACACACACTATTATGGGGGGATAAAGAAATATCAGTTCGTTGCAAGACCTCTGGCACTGCACGGCGTTGTTGTGAAAAAAAACGGCGAAACCGTTGTGCTGAACGTGGGTGAGGATCCGGATGATCCGGTCTTCTTTGTTTCGGATCTTTTGATTCATCTCGCACAGGGACAGATGCAGAAAAATGCATCGGAGGTTGTAACCGGAGAGGCATTGGATCTGATCATCGGCAGCAAGCCGATTGTGATTGATGCGAAAACAAAAGCCGGAAAAAAGAACGAAAAGAAAGAGGATTCTGAAGCGGCAGCGGATGGCGTGAAGGCTTCTCTTCTGAAAATTCTGGAAGAGAAATACGGAATTGAGGAGGCGGATTTTGAATCTGCGGAGTTGGAGGTTGTTCCGGCAGGACCTGCAAGAGATGCCGGGTTCGACCGCAGCATGATTCTTGGGTATGGTCACGATGACAGAGTTTGCGCATATCCTTCCTTCCGTGCGATTGTCGAGACAGAATTTGACGGCAAGAAAAATGCGCCGGACCGCACATGCGTCTGCCTTCTGGTGGATAAGGAGGAGATCGGTTCTGTCGGAGCCACCGGCATGCAGTCCAGGTATTTTGAAAATGCTCTTGCAGAGGTGATGAATCTTGCCGGGGAATACAGTGACCTTGCGATGCGGCGTTGTCTTGCCAATTCCTGCATGCTCTCCAGTGATGTGTCTGCGGGGTATGATCCCAACTGGGCGGACTGCTTTGATGAGAAGAATACCGGATTCCTTGGAAGAGGCATGGTGTTCAATAAATTTACGGGATCCAGAGGCAAGAGCGGCTCGAATGATGCCAATGCGGAATATATCGCCCATCTTCGCGACATTTTCGATAAGGAGGGTGTTGTGACTCAGACGGCAGAAATGGGAAAGGTGGACGTCGGCGGCGGCGGAACCATTGCTTATATTCTGGCTTTATATGGAATGAATGTGATCGACAGCGGTGTTCCGGTATTGTCGATGCATGCTCCGTATGAGGCAATTTCAAAGGCGGATCTGTATGAAGCTTTCCGGGGCTACAAGGCATTCCTGAAATATGCAAGTCTCAGAAACATGTGATAAATGATATCGGTTTAGCACCCGCATCCAGCGGCTGCTGTCCGGGATTTTTTACAGTAACAGATAACAAATGAAGGATTGCGGTTGCTATGAATCAGACAGAAAAAGAGGAAAGAAGTGTCCCTATGGGACATCGGACAGCAGATTATTATTTTGATCTTCCCAAGGAGCTGATCGCGCAGGATCCCAACAAAGTGCGGGATGCATGCAGGCTTCTGTGCATTGACAGAAAGACCGGCGAACTGGAACATCGTGTGTTCCATGACATTGTTGATTATCTGGAACCCGGAGAAACGCTTGTGCTCAATAACACGAAGGTGATACCGGCCCGGCTCCTGGGTACAAAGGAGGACACCGGAGCCAATGCGGAAATACTGCTTCTGAAGCGCCGTGAGGCAGATGTGTGGGAGACATTGGTGCGTCCCGGCAAAAAGCTGAGGCCGGGTGCGAGAGTATCCTTCGGGGACGGAATCCTTACGGCAGAAATTATGGAGGTCGTGGAGGATGGAAACCGGTTGGTGAAGTTTTATTATGATGGGATCTTTGAAGAGGTTCTGGACCGATTGGGAGAGATGCCCCTTCCTCCTTACATCACGCACAAGCTGGAAAACCCGCAGATGTATCAGACAGTGTATGCCAAATTTGACGGCAGTGCGGCGGCACCGACAGCGGGTCTTCATTTTACCAGGGAGCTGCTGCAGAAGATTCAGGACAAGGGAGTCAATCTGGCTTATGTGACGCTTCATGTAGGGCTCGGTACCTTTCGCCCGGTGAAAGTGGATGACGTGACCGAGCATCATATGCACACGGAATGGTACAATGTGTCAGAGGAGGCGGCAGAGCTCATCAACCGAACGAAGAAAGCGGGAAAGCGGGTGATTTGCGTCGGAACCACCAGCTGCCGCACTGTGGAGTCGGCTGCAGATGAAAATGGCGTGGTGCGGGCCGGGGCGGACAATACCTCTATTTTTATTTATCCCGGATATTCATTCAAGGTGATGGATGGATTGATTACCAACTTTCACCTTCCGGAATCAACTCTGGTGATGCTGGTATCCGCATTTGCAGGTCGGGACAATGTCCTGCATGCCTATGAGGAGGCGGTGAAGGAAAAATATCGCTTTTTCAGTTTTGGGGATGCCTGCTATTTTCATTAAAAAATGATGGGGCAGGACGGTTTGCTCCGGAAATTCCCGCTCGCGCAGTCCGGCAGATTTTAGCAGCAAATGCGAGTAACATTTCTTGCTGCGGGACGTATATATATGCAGGAAGCAAAAACAACTCAAATATTTCGGAAAGGAATACATATTATGACGATGTTTACAATTCTTGCATGTGTAGCAGCTATGGTATATGGACTGTGCGAACTGGTTTCTGCGTTTCTCCCGACAGAGGTCTGAAACAGACAGATGCAGCTGTTTCGGAAGCATTTCGCTTATTTTAGTGAGAGCGTGATGAGACATATAAAGCGAAAACGCACCGCAGGTCTTTTACAAAAAGGTTACGAGATCGTTTCGATGCAAAGGTAGAAAGTCACCCTGATGAATCTTTATAATCAGGATGACTTTTTTACTGCACAAGGGAGAACAATCAGGATGACTTACAAAGAGATCGTCAAAGATGAGGAGGTTCGGGAACTGCTGCGGAAGGGCAATGACAACCTCGGACTTTTAGGATATACAGATCACTCTGCGGCTCACTGCACAAGAGTGGGAGAAAATGCGGCGTATATTCTTGAAAAATTCGGATACGATAAGCACGATATTGAATTGGCAAGGATAGCAGGCTATATGCATGATATCGGCAACGCGGTGAATCGGGTGCATCATGCGGAATACGGGGGGCTGTTGGCCAATGAGATTCTGAAAAAATATGATTTGTCTGTGAGAGACCGAATCACGATTGTCTCTGCAATTTCCAATCACGATGAATCGACGGGTAAAGCAGTGGATCCCGTCAGCGCCGCTCTGATCATCGGAGATAAAACGGATGTGCGGCGCAGCAGAGTTCGGCAGAAACCGAAGGCCTCCTTTGATATCCACGATCGCGTCAATTATGCGGTCACGGACCAGAAGCTGAAGGTCAATCTGGATAAAGGGGTAATCACGTTGAACCTAAAGATTGATACCGGTATATGTTCCATGTATGAATATTTTGAAATCTTTTTGGGACGCATGCTTATGTGCCGCGGCGCGGCCGAGCTTCTGGGAGTTGTGTTCAAACTTACTGCGAATGGCTCAAAAGTGTTGTAAGATGTAAAAAGTCACGGACCAAAAGCAATGCTGCAGGCAGAAGGCCTGTTTTTGAGGGTTCGGACTGTGTTTGTACATCTTGCATCATGAAACAATACAAAGGAGCCCTTTTTGAAAAAGAAAACATCCGATGGACGATACTTCCTTTTTTCTGTGCTGCTGTATACAGTGACAGATGTACTGGCAGGAGCGGTATTTGTCTTCAGTCTTGCAACCGTGATTGTATTTCGTCAGAATGAGCAGAATGACCTGTTTGAAATCCGAAGGGAGAATCTGGTGCTCCTGGTGTTGTCTATGGCGGCAGTGCTGGCAGCAATCGGGTGTGCTCTGGCGTTCAGAAAGAGGAAGATTCCGAAAATCGAGAAGACGTTCCGGCGGGAAAAATCTGATTTGTTGTCTGCAGACGACAGGCCGACGTTCCCATGGCGGATGATATTGGTCTCCGGACTGTTTTCCTTGCTCATGGTGCTGGTGATTCGCGGGAATGCGACCAACGATGCATTGCAGCTTGATGAGATCATGCAGGAATTTTCTGCAGGAAATTATGACAGCCTTCGGACGGGGGGATATTTGTTCGTCTATCCGTTTCAGGTTTCGTATGTATTGATCGGACAGGTGATTGCCGGAATTTTCGGACCATCGAATTATCTGATTTATCAGCTTTTGAATGTGGTCTGCATTGTTCTGAACTTATATTTTCTGTATCTGATTACCTGGGAACTTTTTCATGATGATGCGGTTTGTCTGGTGATGGAACTGTTGTCGGCTGGCTGCTGGTTCTACTATGTTTTCGCTACGTTTGTTTATTCGGATCTGTGGTCTTTCCCGGTTCAGACGGCAGCGCTGTGGTTCGTGATCTGCTACTTGAAAGGTTACCGCTGGAGAGATCTGGCGGGGGCAGCAATCTGTATTGCAGCCGCGTCGCTTTTAAAGACCAACTGTTATATCGCATTGATTGCGATGATTATGATCCTGCTCATTGATGCGGTGCATTCGGATGAGGAGAAAGCGGGCGAGTACTCTGTGAAGACAGCACATACGTCAGGAAGAGTCGCTGTACGGATTTTCCGTGCAATGCTTGGATCGGCATTGATTGTGCTGCTCACTGTTGGCTCGCAGAAGGCGGTGAATGCTGCAGTTGCCAAAGCCGCGGGACTGGAAAATTTTCCGTCCGGGACACCGGCAATCACCTATATTGCGATGGGAATGCAGGAAACAGAAGGAAAGTATGGCTGGTACAACGGTCGGAATGTCGGCCTTTACAGAGAGGCGGATTTTGATCAGGACAAAACAAAGGAAGCGGCTCTGGAGTCGATTCGGGAATCGATAGCGGAATTTCAGAATTCCGGACGTTATTTCCTGAAGTTCTATGCCGGGAAATTCCTGTCCCAGTGGGGCGATCCGACCTGTGTCTCGATGAGGGAAATGGAGGAAACGGAACGGCATGTGTCAGATGTGTCTCCTCTTGCGGAGTCTTTGATTTTCGGTATCGGGAGTAACGTCCTGCAGTGGGGGATGAATGTGATGCACTCTGTGATTTATTTGGGCTTTTGCGTCTATTTGTGGGGAAATCTGAAAAAGAAAATCTCAAAGGCGGAGCTGCTGATGGTGATTTTCCTTTTCGGCGGAATGCTGTTTCATCAGCTTTGGGAGGCCTCAGGCCGTTATACTATGCGGTATTATCTTAGCATGCTGCCTTTTGCGGCATGGGGAATTGCGGCCTTTATTTCCGAAATTCGCGCATCGGCCCGAAAAGTCCGTGACCGCAGCAGTGCAATGTAACAAATTGCGATTCTTTCCGTATGTAAATGCAGAAGGCACTGCAGATGGAATATAACACCAGGATCTCCGGGAAGTGAGTGAAGACACCGTCTGCCGATGCCTGCAATGTAAATATACAGCAGAAGGAGGGGACGTATGATCAGCTTTTTGATGTGGATGAAGAGAACAATTTTGGGAAGATATTTTCTGGTAAAAAGGTAAGAAGGAGTTAAACACCCTCTCTCTGATGACAGCAATGTGATCGGAGAGAGGGTGTTTTGACAGAGGCGGTTCTCAATGATCCAGCTCAGAACGGATCATTTCCAGCTCGTGCTGAGAAAAGCTGTACTTGTGTCCGCAGAACTGACAGGAAAGTTCAAAAGGATGTGCCTCAGCAATCATGGAAGTCAGTTCGTCTTTGCCGACGAGGGAAAGAGCGCGTCTTACCCGATCACGGGAGCAATTGCAGTGAAACTGCACAGGCATCTTCTCTGTGATCTTAAGGTCGTCGAATCCAGTCAGAACTCTCTGCAGCATTCCCTCCGGTGTCAGACCTTCTTCCATCATGTCTGTTACATACGGGATATCGGAGAGATTTTGCTCCAGCCGTGAAATTGTGTCTTCGGAGGCAAATGGCATCAGCTGAATCAAAAAGCCGCCGGCGCGCTTTACGCTGTAATCGGTATCTACCAGAACTCCAAGTCCTACGGAGGAAGGAATCTGTTC
>CAVAJA010000111.1:0-20436 GCA_963588615.1 Lachnospiraceae bacterium
GAGAGCATCTGCCTTACAAGCAGAGGGTCACAGGTTCGAGCCCTGTAGGCCCCATCTTTTTTGTTTCAGATATTTGTTTGCCGATGTGGCTCAATTGGCAGAGCAGCTGATTTGTAATCAGCAGGTTATCGGTTCGAGTCCGATCATCGGCTTGAACATTTGCCAATATTTCGGCAGATGAATTTCATATATGGATGGATTCCCGAGTGGCCAAAGGGGACAGACTGTAAATCTGCTGCATATTTGCTTCGGTGGTTCGAATCCACCTCCATCCATTTGTTACGCTTATACAGTGGATGCTACAAGCGGTTCCATTGCATTATCGCGGGGTGGAGCAGTCTGGAAGCTCGTCGGGCTCATAACCCGAAGGTCACAGGTTCAAATCCTGTCCCCGCTATTTAATTTCATAGTTTTTGTTATGCCTAGATAGCTCAGTTGGTAGAGCAGAGGACTGAAAATCCTCGTGTCGCTGGTTCGATTCCGGCTCTAGGCATTTTTTCATGTCTAAAATTCAGTGATATTGTAAATCCTATTTAAGCCCTTTTCCCTCGTATCTCGATTTTTCTACGAACACCGGTTGTTCATACCTATGAGATCCATCAATTAGAATTTCAGCAGTTTATAAGTCAAATGCAGTTATCGGGAATTTGCAGATATGGAACGGATATGGATAAAAACGTTCCGGTTTATTTTGTAGTTCAAGATTAATTCGTGTGCTAGACTAGTGGTGCGGCAGATAAACGCCATGCTGCAGACAGAACCATTATTAACGAATGAAGTAACTAAAGTGAAAAATAGAGAAGGCAGCGATAAGATTGCGCACGCCATGGATGTAAAGAATAAAGGAAAAATAGATACAGTGAAATGCAAATTTAAACAAAGAAAAGTGCTGGGTTATAGCATTCGAATTTCTATATTTATATTGTTGGCAGTGATTGGATTCCATACGGCTGATCGAATCCTTACGGCGAAGGAAGGCGAGATGCTTTCTTCTGACTATTATGATTACAAAAATGGAACGTTTGACGTCATTTTTCTTGGCCCCTCACTGATGAAAAATGGCGTGCAGCCAGTGGAATTATGGGAGAATTACGGAATTGCGTCCTACAATCTGGCTTGCGGAAATCAATCTCTGGCGTGCAGCTATTATCTTTTGAAGGATGCAATTGCCAAGGACAACCCTGAGCTTGTGGTTTTAGAGGTTACGTATGCAGAGGAACCGGGACTGACCAGAAGTGATGATTTTGTGCATTACATTACCGATAAAATGCCGTTATCTGATTCGTATCGATATGAGATCATTCAGAATCTGATTTCAGAAGAGAATCGATTGGAATTTTATCTGCCGTTTTATTCCTTTCATGCCAGATGGAAGGAGCTTACTGCGGAGGATTTTGAAACAGGTGATTATCAGAAGAACACACTTGGCTCTGTCATGTATTCTCGCACGGTATCGAAATCTGCAATTCCATTTCAACGCTATGAGGTTGATGCCTCTCTGCAGGATGTCCCAAGAGAGTATCTGCAGAAGATCATCGATTTGTGCGATGAAAGCGGCACGGAGCTTCTCTTGATCTGCTGTCCTGTCAGTTCTGCAAATGGTGATTGTGACGAGGAACATTTCAATGCACGTAGAACAATCATGAAGGAAGTGGCTGATCTTGCGGCGGAGCAGGGAGTTTCTTTTTTGAATTTTCTGGAGACTCCGGATGCGCTGCAGCTGGATGACTTTAAGGATTTTTGGGACGGAATTCATCTGAACATGTATGGAGCGTCAAAACTCACTGATTTTCTCGGAATCTACATCAGACAAAATTATTCTGATGTTCCGGATCGAAGTACGGACCGAACGATTGCAAAGCTTTTGAATGAAGTATCAGAACGATATGAAGACACAAAGAGAACACGTGAAATTTCCACGGTGAGCAGAGGCGATGTGGCAATGGAAATCCTGAATAAGTATCGGGATGATACAGATCTGCTCTATGTGGTAGAGGGTTCGGAGCTTTCTGCAGAGGAATTGTCTTCTGATATATTGTCAGGTCTGCAGGAACTGGGGCTGAATTTGAGTGCAGATGCTTCTGAGGGATATGACAGTTCCTCAGATGATGCACAGACAGCGGCCGCTTCTCTAAATCTCATTGCCGTTATTGATTCCGGTGATGTAAAGGAACAGCTGGTCTCTACGTCACTGACAGGATTGACATATGAAGGGACAATCAGCGGTCTTCGGCTGGAACTTGCAGCTGCGGGATTTCTGGGCTCGGAAGGAAACAGATTGCCGGAAGATTATACTTTTTTCCGAGGAGATACGACCTATACAGAAGAAGTTATGACCCTTCAGGGAGGGAGTTATCTGTCAGATGCGAGTGGAATTCGCATTGCAGTTTACAACAAAGAAACAAAGAAAATGATTGACTGCATGGCGCTCTCTGAGGACGGAACTACGGTTACACATCAGGAATAGAGAACGAGAGAATGCGAGGTGAGACATGCTGGCAGAACTGGAATATCCGTTTGATGCAGAAATGATTCTGCAGAAGAAAAAATCTCTTCGCCGCCGTTTGCTGGAGGATACAGCAGTTAAGCGTCTTCCTAGGAAAATTGCGGTGTTAGGCGGTTCTACGACCAATGACATCAAAAAAATACTGGAGTTGTTCCTGCTGAATGCGGGGATTGAGCCGAGTTTTTATGAATCGGAATATGCTCAATATTGGCAGGACGTCATGTTCGACAATGAGGAGCTTGCAAAGTTCGGACCGGATTTGATTTATATCCATACATCCAGCAGGAACATTCAACGCTTCCCAAATGTCAGAATGTCAGGGAAGGATATTGAGAGACTTGCAGAGGAAACCATGACCCCCTACATTCAGATGTGGGATAAAATAGCACAGGTCTATCATTGTCCGGTGATTCAGAATAATTTTGAACAGCCATTTTATCGACTGCTTGGCAATAAGGATGTGTCCGATCCGCATGGAAAGCTTCATTTTGTGAATCAGCTGAACGAGAAGCTGTATGCGTATGCAGGGGAGCATGATAATTTTTATATACAGGACATTAATTTTCTGGCGTCCTGCTACGGTCTTGCCAGGTGGTCAGATCCCTATTACTGGCACATGTATAAATATGCACTTGCCGTACCGGCAATTCCGGAACTGGCATACAATTTGTCCAACATCATCAAGTCCATATACGGGAAAAATAAAAAGGCACTGGTCTTGGATCTGGACAATACGCTTTGGGGAGGTGTTGTTGGAGATGACGGTCCTGAGAATATTGAAATTGGACAGGAAACCCCGACAGCACAGCTGTACAGTGAGTTTCAGCATTATATAAAGGAACATAAGGATCTGGGAATTCTGCTCGCCGTAGATTCCAAGAATGAAGAGGAAAATGCTCTGGCGGGACTCTCACGTCCGGATTCGGTGCTGCATCCGGAGGATTTCCTGGTGATCAAGGCAAACTGGGATCCGAAGGATCAGAATCTGATGAAGATCGCTGATGAGATCAACATCGGAACCGATGCCCTGGTCTTTGTAGACGACAATCCGGCAGAGCGTCACATCGTGAAGGGACAGCTGCCGGAGGTAGGGGTACCGGAGCTGTCAACACCGGAGCATTATATTACGGAGCTGGATCGGGCAGGATATTATGAGGTGACATCATTGTCAGCAGATGATCTGGGGCGAAATGAGATGTATCGTGCCAATCTTCAAAGAGCAAGACAGGAAGCTGGTTTTGCAGATTACCATGATTATCTTCTGTCGCTGGAAATGAAAGCGGAGATTCTGCCGTTTGCGCCGATGTATATGGCCAGAATTGCACAGCTGACGAATAAGAGCAACCAGTTTAATTTGACGACGCTGCGGTGTTCTCAGGCTGATGTTGAACAATTTGCGGCAGACCCTCAGAGAATTACTTTGTACGGCAAGTTGTGGGATAAGTTCGGAGATAACGGCGTTGTGAGTGTTGTTTGCGGCCATTTGGATGCAGAAAGAGCAGGGCTGTTTCACATTGATCTGTGGCTGATGAGCTGCCGGGTTCTCAAGCGCGAGATGGAACTTGCAATGATGGATGAACTTGCAGAGGCATGTCTTGCAAAAGGAGTGACGGAAATACGCGGGTATTATTATCCGACAGTGAAAAATAAGATGGTGAAGGAACTGTTTGGTCTTTTGGGATTTGATAAAATATCAGAGGACGCAGACGGAAATGCGGTCTGGAGCATGAAGCTGGATGCGGATTATCAGCACAAGACGGATGTGATCCAGATTAATGGATAAGCTGCTGCAATCCGGTTTAATTGCAAATATGCAGATGAGAAAGCGGAGAGAATAAGATGACAAGAGAAGAAGTATTTATTAAGCTCAATGAAGTATTCAGAACAGTGTTTGATGATGAATCGATTACAGTAAACGACACCACTACTTCGGCGGACATTGAGGAGTGGGATTCTCTGGAGCACATCGATTTGATTGTTTCGGTTGAAAAGGCATTTGGAATGAAGTTTACGATGTCCGAAACTACCGGCATGAAGAATGTAGGAGAGATGGCGGACATCATTGTCAGCCGTATTTCGTGAAGGGCATCTGCAGTATAAAACAGCTGCACTGTGATCTGCGGAGCGCATAACAGATGCAGAAGAGAGTGATTCTATGGCATTGATTTCATTGGAGTTTCTGGGTTTCTGCCTGCTCCTCACAATAATATACTATCTGGTTCCCGGTAAATTTCAGAATCTGGTGCTGCTTGTGGGGAACGTGATGTTTCTGCTGCCGCTGACCTATGGCTTGACGGCCATCGCGAGTCTTGCCGCGGGAGTGCTGAGCGTCTACGGCGCAGCGCGGATCATCCAGGGGAAACGCGGAACGAAACTGCACCATTTCATTTTTCATGGGACGGTGCTGCTGAATTTGCTGCTGCTGTTTGCATATAAGTATTTACCGTGTGTTCAGACTTTTTTGGGAATTTTACACTTTTCTGTGAAGCTGCCGGAATTGTCGGCAATGGCACCCCTTGGAATTTCTTTTTACACTCTGCAGCTGCTGGGATATCTGATTTCCGTAAATGACGGAGGGCTGGAGGCAGAGACGAATCTTCTGCGATTCGCTGTGTTCGGGAGTTATTTTACACAGATGACTTCCGGGCCGATTGCACGATACGAAGAGATGGAACCGCAGCTCTCCGGGCCGCATCAGCTGAGTTATGCAAACCTCACGCAGGGCGCACAGCGGATGCTGTGGGGATTTTTTAAAAAAATGGTAATTTCCGAACGTGCTGCTGTTATGGTGAATACGGTTTTCAGAAATTACGGAGTATATGATGGATTCTATATACCGACTGCAGCGGCGCTGTTCGCGGTACAGCTGTATACGGATTTCTCAGGCTGCATGGATATTGTACTGGGGATGTCGCAGATATTAGGAATTCATTTGCCGGAAAATTTCCAATCTCCTTTTTTCTCCAGATCCATGACGGAATTCTGGAGACGATGGCATATTACGTTGGGCGGCTGGTGCAGAGACTATGTATTTTACCCGATTCAGAAGACGGAGATGTTCATTCGGCTCAGGGAACGATCGGTAAAGCGTTTTGGACGTAAAAAGGGAAAGAAGCTTCCGATGTATCTGGCGATGTTCCTGATGTGGTTTGTGGTAGGATTCTGGCACGGCGGATATTTAAAATATATTATCGGATCGGGACTGCTGCATTTTTGTTATATTGTGATAGGTCAGGAGGGAGCTTGGCTTTGGCGTAAGATCAACGATATGCTGCATCTGAAGCCGGAGTCGGCAGGACACGCGGCATTTCAGAGAATACGGACGTTTCTGCTTGCCTGCAGCGGTTTTATTTTCTTCCGCTCAGACAGCACGGCTGAGGCACTCCATATGTACGGGGCGATTACCAGTTGGAATTCTTCGGTATTCTCGTTGAATGGGCTGGAGGCTCTGGGGCTGGATTTAGCGGATCTGATGGTTCTGCTGCTGTCGATTCTGCTGCTGGCTTTTGTGGAGAATCTGCAGCAGAAGGCCTCGGTTCGTGAACTGCTGGCACAGCAGAGTCTGCCGGTTCGGTGGATTTTGCTCTTGGCATTGTTCTTCATTGTAATTGTATTGGGACAATATGGACCGGGTTTCCAGGCAGAATCTTTTATATATGCTGCATTTTAGAAAATAATGTATCTATTTAGCACCCGTATCTCGATTTTCCTTCGGAAAAACTCGATGTGGCTGGGCAGAGGTCCTTCGGACCTTGCCCACCTGTCAATTTCAATCGTGAATCCGTCCGCAAGCGGCCAATTCACGTTGAAATCGCCAGGTGCTAAACAGATATAAAATAATGACGAAAATAGAAAGGAAATATGCAGAATGAAAATCGGAATTATCGGAGCAATGGATGTAGAGGTTGCTTCTCTTAAAGAGAACATGGAGATTTCCAGAGTTGAGGTCTATGCCGGAATGACATTTCAGGAAGGAAAGCTGGGCCAGACACAGGTCGTAGTTGTGAGGAGCGGAATCTGCAAGGTAAATGCGGCATTGTGTGTGCAGCTGCTGGTAGATCACTTCTTAGTTACTCATGTGATAAACACAGGTGTGGCAGGATCACTGAATAATGACATTAATATTGGAGATATCGTTGTTTCAACCGGTGCAAGATATCATGATGTAGATGCCACAATATTCGGATATCAGCCGGGAGAGATTCCCCAGCAGGGGATGGTATCGTTCCCCGCCGATGAGTTCATGCAGAGAGCCGCAAAAGAAGCCGTTGAACATGCGGCACCGGACGTGAAGGTATTCCGGGGGCAGGTGATTTCCGGTGATCAGTTTATTTCTGCAAAGGATAAAAAACAGCAGCTGCGGAGGGATTTCCCGGAAGCAATGTGCTGTGAGATGGAGGGAACCGCAATAGCGCAGGCAGCCTGCCTGAACGGGATTCCGTTTGTTATTATCCGCGCAATTTCTGATAAGGCAGATGACAGTGCAGAAGAGAGCTATGATGTATTCGAAGGGAAAGCTGCACGGCATTGTGCGGCAATCACGGAATACATGGTTGCGCACATGGCATAGGCAGAGCATCTGTCTGCGGTCCGGCACCGGGCTGCCGGGGATGTGAGTGACATACAATATCAGCGGTAACAAAAGCGGGAGCTGCCATACACTGCATCAATCTGCAGCACACGGCAGCTCCCTTTTGCGTGTTGTATCAGCGTGGATATAGGATCAGCCAAAATACCTGTTCAGAAGCCCGGCAAAAGCTTTCCCATGGCGAGCCTCATCCTTAGCCATTTCATGCACCGTGTCATGAATGGCATCAAGATTCAGTGCCTTTGCGCGATCCGCAAGATCAACCTTTCCTGCGGTTGCACCGTTCTCGGCAGCAACGCGAACCTCAAGGTTATGCTTGGTAGAATCTGAGACGACCTCGCCAAGGAGCTCAGCAAATTTGGCTGCGTGCTCAGCTTCCTCAAAAGCAGCCTTCTCGTAGTATAGACCAACTTCCGGATAACCTTCACGGAAAGCAACACGGGACATGGCGAGGTACATGCCGACCTCAGAGCACTCACCCTCAAAATTCGCACGAAGATCTGCCTTGATATCCTCGGGAGCATCCTTGGCGATACCGACAACATGTTCTGCAGCCCAGTTCAGGTTGTCTTCCTCTACAGGAACGAATTTAGACTTCGGAACATTGCAGGTAGGACATTTCCAGTCATCCGGAAGATCTGAGAATTTCACGCCCTCAACCTCTTCATCGTAAATGTGACCGCAAATAAGACATCTGTATTTCATGGTAATGGACTCCTTTCCTGTAAATAAAATCAGTAATTGAACGATAACTTATTCTTATTGGGAATTTATCTCGATAAGAATACTTTAATGCACGTGCAGGGAATTAGTCCATACTAAATTATGGAAAAAATTTATTCTAATCTGCCTCCAGCAGCCGATATCCGACTCCCGCTTCTGTGAAAATATATTCCGGTTCAGCAGGATTATGTTCGATCTTACGGCGGATGTTGGCCATATTCACGCGGAGGATTTTGTTGTCAGATTTCATATTAGGTCCCCAGATCTCCTTCATGATGGCATCGTAGGTGATGACGCGGCCGGAATATTTTGCGAGCATGGATAGGATCCGGTATTCATTCTGTGTCAGATGAACATCCTCTCCGTTGACGGAAACTTTATGCTTGTTGAAATCGATATGCAGCTTTCCTGCCTGGAATTGCTGACTTTGTTCCAGTGAGTTCTCAGAAATGGTATGCGAGTGCCGCAGAGCTGCACGAATCCTGGCCAGAAATTCAGAAGTACCGAAGGGCTTGGTGATGTAGTCATCCGCTCCAAGGTCAAAAGCCTGCACCTTATCATTCTCATGATCCCGGGCAGAAACGATGAGGATAGGCATAGTAGACCAGCTGCGAACCTTGCGAATGATGTCTGTTCCATCCATGTCCGGAAGTCCCAAATCGAGAATGAGGAGATTCGGACATTGGGAGGAGATAATGCTGAGAGCCTCTGTCCCGGTTCGTGCGATGTAGACGTCATAGTTGTTCGCTTTCAGGACAACCTTCATCAGGTTAAGGATGCTGTTGTCATCTTCGATGATCAGTATGCTGTCACGAATTTGCATAGAAACCTCTTTCTTGAGTTTACTCATTTGCCTACAGGGAGGGAGATGATGCATCCTCCAGCGGAAGGGAGAACCATACCCGGCTGCCTCCGTGAGCTAAATTCTCAGCGTTCATGGTACCTCTGTGTGCACAGACAATTGACATGCAGACGGACAGGCCGATCTGCATATGATGAGAGGAATCCGAGGAATCGGTATCCGAGGAGTGCAGCGGCAAGGTTCCATCAAAAAGGTGCGGCAGAACCTTTTCTGCAATGCCGACGCCGTCATCTTCCACGGCGAAAACTGCCTGATCATCTCGATGCTCAACGTTGATTGTAATATGTGAAACTGATTTGCCGTGCATTACAGAATTGTCCATGAGGTTGATCAGAACCTGCTCAATGAGGACGGCGTCCATGGGAACAATAAGAACCTCCTCCGGGACATGAACGGTGACCGGAAAGCTGGGACAGTGTTTTTTAAATTTCTGGACAGCACTGCTGACAATTTCCTCTGCCAGCTCTTCGGATTTGGTAATCTTGGTGTCACCGCTCATTCGTGTGATCGACAAAATATTTTCTACGATGCGATTCAGCCATTGAGCCTCGGAGCGGATGTCACCGGTGAGAGTCTTCTTCTGTTCATCATCCAGATAATCATAATTATCAAGAATGGCAGAGGCAGACCCGACGATAGAGGTCAAAGGAGTACGAATATCATGAGATACGGAGCGCAGCAGATTAGCACGCATTTTTTCACGTTCCATCTGCAGACGAATCTGCTCCTGCTGTTTGATCTGTGTGGTCATAGCACTGACCATGACGGCAACCGTCAGCATGACAATGAAAGTCAGAGGATAGCCGGTCAGTGAAAAATTGAGGCGGAAATAGGGATAGGTGAAGATGTAATTAACCTCAAAAACAGCAAAAACAGAGGCCATAATGCCATATTCATAGCCTTCTGTGAAGCGGGAAATGATGACAATTGCGAGGACAAAAATCAAGGGCACATGGTTATCTGTGGAGACGAGAGTGCGCAGCCAGGCACATACGGCACTGGTGAGCAGCAGAATCCCTCCTGTGAGAGCAAGATTTTTACCGAGTGATGCGTTCAAGAATTCCCCCTTTTGATGAATACGCAGACAGCAGCTGTCTGCGCCCTCGAAAACCGTGATGCAGTGAAAGAGACACCACACGCAAAAGCCGGGAAAAATGAAAACACGCATTTTCCCCGGCGAGACGTTTCACAAACTGACGATGAAATCGGGCATCCATTTCAAAGAAGGGACTCTCCTGTTTTCGCCCGGTACATAAGTTTCCAGACGAAATAAACCGGAAGACCGATTACGACATACAGTGTGGCGCTGACACCGAGAATGGTTTCTAAGACAATCATCAATAACAGTAATATGTTCATGGTGCGATTCCTCCCTGTGATGGCTGCATCAGCGAGCTGTCGAGGATATGCAGACGGTGACAGCCCGGCGGCGCGGCAATGGTATATAACACCGAGGAAGGATAGCAGGGCATTTCTGAAGTTTCTACGATTATAGCAGAGATTTAGCGGGAGCTTGGCCAGAATGCAGAGTTTCTTAACAGAACCGTAGCGCCTGTGCGGCAGACGGAAGAGCATTCAGCGGTTCACTTGTTCCCAAAAACGAAAAGTGTATAAAAAAATCTAAAAATTTAGCGGAATCATGAGATTCCGATCCTTAAAAATAGTGCTATTATATTGATGATTTTTTTATACGGAGAACGAAGGGCTAATAATTCGATATGAGTATAGCAACACCGCTGAGTAAGACCGTCCTGGATCCGGACGAGGTGAAGGCAGACAGGAAGCACTGCCGCAAATATGACCAGTGCGGACTGGGAAATAAGGCAATTTATATGGGAACAGCAATGCATCCCAGAAAGTTGTATGTCCCGTATTCGGCGGTCACCAACGTGTTCAAGCGAGTGGGAGTGAGCAATCCGTCAGGAAAAGGCTTTCTGGCACCGGTTCTGTTCATTGTGGTTCGTTATGACGATGGCAGGGAGCAGGCCTGTTCCTTCCGCTATCTTCAGGATGCGGATAAGATGCTGGATGATCTGGAAAAAAATCATCCGAACATTCCGCTGCTGTCTCCGGAGGGCGTGCTGAAAAAGAAGGAGCGAGAGGAACTGGAGGCCAGAATTCAGGCCAACGATTTGTCGGAGACAGCCAGACACAACAAGAAAGTGCTGGAGGATGCACGATGGGAGGTTCACAAGCGGCCGGCAGTGTATGAGAAGCTGGCAGCAATGGCCAAGCTGAAGCGGCATGCAGATTTGATGAAGCCGTGGGTGAAGTATGCGGCACTGGGTCTTTTGATCGGCGGAGCGGTGTGCACGTTGGCAGGAGCCGCAGTGATGCGTATGGGCAGCAAGAGCGTCGGAATCGTGGCGGCGTTGGTCGGAATTATGTGTGTTTTTCTTGCAATTAACAGCAAGGGGCTTCCCAGCAAGCTGACAGATCGAAAGAAGCGGCAGAGGGAATATGAAGAGGCCCTGGCAGAAATGCAGAATTCTCTGAAGCATATTTCGAATTTTCCGATTCCGTACTGTTATGCGCATCCGTACACCTTCGATCGCATGATCCGCATTCTGCAGGAACAGCGTACGGAGACGATCGAGGGGGCACTGAGCATATTGAAGGACGATTTAAGATCTATGGATTCCAGTGTCGTTCTGCAGAAGGAGGACTACCGTCAGGTGGTTACGATCAAACCTTTGTTTACTGTACAGGATTATGAGTAGGGCAAGTACTCATGTTCTGTTGGTAAAGTTGCAGCCATCCTGGCTGCAACCATATATGTTAACCGGCTGCATGTACCCCGTTTATGGTGCAGCCAGAAGGAGGAGATATGGCAACATTTTTAATCGGCCTCGTAATCCTTATCGGCGGCGGTCTGCTGTACGGTAAGCTCTGCGAGAGTGTCTTCGGGCCGGATGACCGCGAGACTCCTGCTTATGCCAAGCAGGACGGCGTGGACTACGTTCCTATGAAGACATGGAAAAACAGCTTGATCAACCTGCTGAACATCGCAGGAACCGGCCCGATCCTGGGACCTGTTCAGGGTATCCTGTTCGGACCCATTGCATTCCTTGCAATCCCGATCGGCAACATCATCGGCGGTTCTATGCATGACTATTTCAGCGGCATGATCTGCACCCGTGACGGCGGTACACAGATGCCTGATATGGTTAAGAACTACACCAACAAGGTTGTGTATGTTCTGTATGATATCTTTATCTGCCTGCTGCTTCTCCTGGTAGGTGCAGTATTCATTTACACTCCCGGCGATATTGCAGCAACTCAGGTATTCGGCTTCGGCGGCACTCCGCAGGAAGCTTCTACCTGGATTATTTACACGGTTATCTTTGTGTACTACCTGATTGCTACCGTATTCCCGATCGATAAGATCATTGGCCGTGTATACCCGATTTTCGGTCTGATTCTGGTATTCTCTGCAGTTGGTATCTTCATCGCCATCTTTGCAAAGGGATATCCGCTGATCAATATCTGGGATAACTGGAACACTGTTGGCGTATTCGCTGCAGACGGCGGCTTTGACTTTGGTTCTTATTTTGGCGGAAGTGCATTCTCCGGCGGACACTTCTTCCCGATCTTCTTCCTGACGGTTGCCTGCGGCATCCTTTCCGGATTCCACAGCACCCAGACGGCTCTGATCTCCCGCACCATGGAGTCTGAGAAGGAAGGCCGCATGACGTTCTACAACATGATGGTTGTAGAGGGCTTCATCGCAATGTGCTGGGCAGCAGGAACGATGGCTATGATCAATCTGGGCGCAACCGCAGGCGGTGTTACCATGGTTGACGGAACCTACAACATCCTCAAGAACGGTGAGCTGACTGCTATCGGTGCAACCTCCGTTGTCGGTGTTCTGTGCAAGAACGCTCTTGGCAACGTCGGCGGTGTCATCGCCCTGGTCGGTGTCATTGTTCTGCCGATCACCTCCGGTGATACAGCTCTTCGCGCACTTCGTCTGACTCTGTCCGACTCTCTGCACATTAAGCAGGAGAACAACAAGCAGCGTATCGGTCTGGCTGTCCCGGTGTTCGTACTGGTATACCTGATCCTGGTATGGGCAAAGTTTGATTCCAACGGATTCAACACTCTGTGGAGATACTTTGCATGGTCCAACCAGATGATTTCTCTGTTCGCTCTTGCCTGCATTGCAACCTGGCTGTATGTCAACAAGAAGGTTAAGTTCATCTGGATTCCGCTCATCCCCGCAGCGTTCTATGCATTTGCAACCTGCACGTTCATTATGAATGCGAAGATCGGTTTCAATCTGCCCTGGGGCGTTTCCTACGGAATCGGTGCTGCATTCACCGTTGTGTACATTGTTCTGATCTTCGTCAATGCAAAGCAGAAGGCGAATAAGGCTGCCTGAGCATCAGTTCAGCGAGGGTGGTTCTGCAGAGATGGTCATAGTGTGACCCTGCAGGAACGACTGACAGAATAGAAAAAACGAAAGGCCGCCGGACAGGGTACGTTCGGCGGCCTTTTCATGTAGAATAGATATAACCTGACTGGTTTGAAGGAAATCATCGCCGATAGACGGCACAGAAGGTCTGCCGGGAATCGAAAGGAACAAAGTAAGCAGCAGAAAGGCACAGGCATGAGCAAAATGGACACATTAGATTTTTTGCGGCAGGAAGGGATCTCCGAGAGCATCCTTTCGGAGATAGAACATTTCAGAAATGAATATCAGCTGGGAAAGAATATGGAGAACAGAATTCCGTCACCCCAGTATTTTTACTATGGAAAGGAAATCTGGGAGCAGGCGCTCCTGGCTATTTTGACAGGTGAAAATCTCCTGCTGGTAGGTCCAAAGGCCACTGGGAAAAATGTTCTGGCAGAGGGTCTGTCCAATGTTTTTCGAAGGCCGGAATGGGATGTTTCGTTTTATATCAACACGGATGCGGGATCTCTCATCGGAACGGATACCTTCAAGGGTGGGGAGGTGACGCTTCGAAAAGGGCCGATTCTCCAATGCGCGGAGGAAGGCGGCTTCGGAGTACTGGACGAAATTAATATGGCCAAAAACGAATCACTTGCCGTACTCCATGCGACGCTGGATTTCCGCAGGATCATTGATGTTCCGGGGTATGAGCGGATTACACTTCATGAGGCAACCCGTTTCATCGGAACAATGAACTACGGCTATGCCGGAACGAGGGAAATCAACGAGGCACTGGCCTCCCGTTTTATGATCATTCAAATGCCGGTTATCACGGAGGAGAATCTGGGAAAACTGATCTTAAATCGATTCCCTGCAATGAAGGAAGAGTATAAGGATCAGTTTGCAAAGCTTTTCAGTGAGATTCGCCGCAAATGTGAGGGCGGAGAAATTTCCACCAAGGCACTGGATCTTAGAGGCCTTCTGGCAGCGATTCATATGATGGAAAAAGGACTTCCTGCTCTGCAGGCACTGGAAATGGGAATTGTGAATAAATGCTTTGATCCATATGAGAGGCAGCTGGTGAAGGATATGATTACGGTGCGGTTTCCGGGAGATCTTGGCAGAGACCAGATCTTTTCTGCAGGGCTGCTGAAATGAGCGATAGATCATGGAAATAACGGAATTCGAAAAAAAACGTGCAGCCAATCTGATCTGGAACAGCGCAGGGGATTATACCATTGAGACCGGCTTTCGCGTATACGACGAAGACGGAAGAGCAGATGTCTACTGGAACAGCATTGTGGGAGCTATTCATCTTCACTATGACTGGAAAAAACTGATGGCATTCTACCAGACATTCCACGAAACCATCGATCAGGGGGTTTATGAGAGCCTGTTCTGGTTGGCATTGGAAAATGGTTCCTATGAGAAGGAAAAGGAGCGGCGTCCGGTTCTGCCGTATCTGAGAAGGCAGTATGCAGAGGGGCGGCTGGAGGCGATGCACGGGAATTTCTCACTGGAGGATTCTGCAGCGCAAAGGCTTCTTGGCATTACCATGGGGCATTACCGAAGGGCACTGGGGGAGGACTGCGGGCTGCCGGATCTGGTGGACAGGAAACTTCTCGATGAGATTGAATTGGGACCGGAGCTTGGAACCGATGAGGCAATCGAACATATTGCAGCGACACTGGAACGATATTTTACCTACCGTATGAACGGGCCGAAGCTTCCGGGAGGAGATCGAAAGATGTTCTCGCCTCTCTCGTTGTTCTCACTTCTGCGCAGAAAGAGAGATGCATCTCAGATAGGACCGGTGCGGCACATGTCTTTTGGATATGGAGAGCACGTATCGGAATATGGAAGTGAGGTACTGGATCAAAGTCATCTGAGCGTTGCCTTTGCAAATTACACGGCACAGACAGATGAAGGACTGAAGGATTATATCACTAATTGCTTCGGTAAATCTGTGTGCAGTGAGAAGGAAAACCGAAAGCTTCAGAAGGAATACTGTACCGGCAATCATACGGATGTAAAGCTGCATATCACAAGGGGAGAATACACAAAGGAAATGCTGGAGGCAGGCTACGCCGGAAAGCTTCATAAGGAGGCACTGAAGCAGGCACAGGCCAATCGGAAGGCATACGCAGGAAAAGAGCAGATATACAGGGTACAGCTGGAACAGCTGACGGGTCGAATCCGCAATTCGATCCTGACACATCTGGATGATCAGATCATAAAATCCAACGCAGGAATTCTGCGGGGCGACAGGATCTGGAGAGGACTGTACCTGGACGATGATAAGATCTTTGAAAAAAAGATTCCCGGAGACACTGGAAACCTCACGGTTGACCTCCTTCTGGATGCCTCTACATCCCAGATGCATCGGCAGGAGACGGTGTCGGCACAAGGATATCTGATCGCACAGGCACTGACCAACTGTGGAATTCCGGTTCGGGTGTACTCTTTCTGCTCGATCAACGGATACACTGTAATGCGGCTGTATCGTGACTACGCAGAGAACGGAAACAATCGGAATATTTTCGATTATTCTACGGCAGGAGCGAATCGGGACGGTCTGGCTGTTCGTCTGGCAGCAGGTTTTATGAAGAATAATTCTGCGGAGCACAGGATGCTCATTGTGCTGTCGGATTGCAAGCCCAATGATGTGATAAAGGTTCGCTCATCTGCAGGACAGTATAAGGATTACGCTGCGTCTCTTGGCGTGGAGGATACGGCAGCAGAGGTACATAGGGCCAGAATGGATGGAATACAGGTTCTGTGTGTATTTACGGGGGAGGAAGACGCATTGTCCAATGTGCAGCGAATCTACGGACAGGATTTTGCCAGAATCCGTCAGCTGGATCTGTTCGCAGAGACGGTCGGCAGCATGCTGCAGAATCGGATCCGCATGATCTGAAGAAAATGCACAGACAAAAAGAGAACCCTTCGTCTATTCGGACGAAGGGTTCTCTTCTGCAGAAGGGCAAAGCGATGAGGAGTTATTTGTGACTCTGCTTCTTGTTGTAGAGATATACACCAAGAATTATGAAACCGGTAACAAAGCAATCAATAACAAATACAGCATTTCCACTCATAATAAAACCTCCCTGTTATCATCCCTGCATTGATCTGACAAGCAGAATATCCCAAGGTTCCTGAAAACTAAGACGGAACCTGCACTAGAACGACGCGAGGAATATAAAGCGCCCGAACTGCTTGTACCATAGCATGGAATGAAGCGGTTGTATCAGCGATGGGAGTGTCCTTGACACGGCATTAGCGGAGAAAAAGGTTTCCTTAGCGGAATCGAAATGGTATGCGATGCATCGCTGAGGAATCACCTGCCTCCGCGCAGGGCTGACCCAGAATGCCTGGGAAGGGGATGGTGATTCATCAACAACAGCGTTCGGAGAGACGAAAGGTGCTCCGTGCAGGACTTGTATTGCGGCGCGGAGATGAATTATGATGATTTCAGTATCGGAAAAAGATGCAGTGCACAGCAGGTACAGACAAAAGAAATTCGGAGGATTCATGTATGAGCGGATCATCGGCGGAGCATCAGAAGATTACGAATGAGAACTGGTGGAAGGAGGCGGTGGTATATCAGATTTATCCACGCAGCTTTCAGGATTCCAACGGAGACGGAATCGGAGATTTGAGAGGAATCACCAGCCGCCTGGATTATCTGAAGGAGCTGGGAATCGATGTGATCTGGCTGTCTCCGGTTTATCAGTCTCCTAACGATGACAATGGATATGACATCAGCGATTATCAGGCAATCATGACGGAATTCGGTACAATGGAGGATTTTGATGAGATGCTGGAGGCTGCTCATGCGAGGGGAATCCGCATCGTCATGGATCTGGTGGTGAATCATACCTCAGACGAACATCGCTGGTTCATTGAGAGCCGGAAGGGAAAAGACAATCCCTACAGTGACTATTATATCTGGAGAGATGAGCCCAATAACTGGGGATCCTGCTTCAGCGGATCTGCCTGGCAGTATGATGAAGGAAGAGAACAATATTATCTGCATCTGTTCTCCAAAAAGCAGCCGGATCTGAATTGGGACAATGAGAAGGTTCGGGATGAAGTTTTCTCAATGATGGATTGGTGGTGCAGAAAGGGAATCGATGGATTCCGCATGGATGTCATCAGTATGATTTCCAAGGTACCGGGACTTCCGGATGGCCCGAAGGAGGAAGGAGCCCTGTACGGTGACTTTAATCCCTATGCCAACCATGGGCCGAATGTGCATCGTTACCTTAAGGAGATGAATGAAAGGGTACTGTCGCATTACAGTCTGCTGACCGTGGGAGAGACACCGTCGGTTACGGTGGAGGAGGCAGCTCATTATACCGGGGTGAATGAACATGAACTGAACATGGTATTTGAGTTCGAGCATGTGGATTTAGGCAACGAAGGAACCAAGTGGAACACACGGAGGGTTCAGCTGACAGATTTAAAGAAGATATTCAAGAAGTGGCAGACAGGACTGCATGATCTTGGCTGGAACAGCCTGTACCTGGACAATCACGATCAGCCTCGCTGTGTCTCCCGTTTCGGCAACGACACGCCGCAGTTTCGTGTGCGCAGTGCTAAAATGCTGGCAACCTGTCTCCACATGATGGAAGGAACTCCGTATATCTATCAGGGAGAAGAGTTGGGAATGACCAATTATCCTTTCCGGGAGATGAGTCAGTTCCGTGATATCGAAACCATCAATGCCTACGAGGAGCTGGTGAATCAGTCAGGAACAAGAGAACCGGAGGAGTTGATGGAATGCTTCCGGTACAAGAGCCGAGACAACGCCAGGACACCGATGCAGTGGGATGACAGTGCCTATGCAGGATTTTCTGCAGCGGAGCCGTGGATTGGGGTGAATCCGAATTATACAGAGGTGAATGCGAAGGCAAATCTGGAGGATCCGGACAGCGTGTTCCACTACTATCAGAAGCTGATTGCACTTCGAAAGGAGCATGCCGTCATCGTGCACGGCGATTTCTGTCTGCTGATGGAGGACAGCGAGGCTGTATTCGCCTATCGGAGATCATACAAGGGAGAAGAACTGTACGTGTACTGCAATTTCACGGATGAGGATCAGGAAGTCGAGATTCCTTCAAAAAAAGCTGGAAAAGAGGAGTACATATTGATTTCTAATTACAGAAGAGAAAGGATTGGAAACCGCGCGGTACTGCAGCCGTATGAGGCAGTGGTGATTTACAGAAAGTCGTGCTGAAGCATGGAAAAGACGGCGGTTAGGTGAGAACAAACGTTTACATCTAAGATAAGTTTACAGCGGAAGAGTAAATATTATACCTGTGTCATTCCGTCCATTCTTGCGTTTGCCCTTGCAGGGGTTTACAGCATTGTAGATGGTTTCTTTGTCGGTCAGAAGCTGGGTGATCCGGGGCTGGCAGCTGTCACTGTCGGTTATCCTCTGGCAGTGCTGATCCAGGCGGTCGGAACGGGACTGGGAATGGCAGGTGCAATTCGCTATACCATGTGGGGGGCACAAAATAAGGGAAAGGAGCAGCAGGAATGCTATACGGCGTCGCTGATCCTATTGACTCTCGTGAGTGTGGTACTGACGGTATTGTTCCTGAAGGAATTGTATCCTATCGTTCATTTCCTGGGAGGTGAGGGCAAAATTCTGGAAATGACGGCAGACTATGTTCAAATGTTGGCGATGGGAACAATTTTTCAGCTGCTGTCCACGGGATTGATTCCCTTTATACGGAACATGGGCGGATCGACCTATGCTATGGTATCGATGATACTGGGCTTTGTGACGAACATCCTGCTGGATTATGTTCTGGTGTGGGCCATTCCTCTGGGAATGACGGGAGCAGCGCTTGCTACCGTTATCGGACAGGCAGTGACGACGGCTGCCGCGGTGCTGTATCTGCTCCGGAAAAAAGAGAGGATTTTGTTTCCGAAGGGAACCCGGATGCTGCGGATCTGGAACCGAATGGTGCGGATCGGGATTGCACCGTTCGGCATGACCATTTCTCCCACGGTGACATTGGTACTGATGAATCGGTTTCTGCAAATATACGGCGGTGAACAGGCAGTGGCTGTTTATGGATGCATCGATTACGTCACTGCGGCTGCGTATATGCTGCTGCAGGGAGTTGGTGACGGCAGTCAGCCGCTGATCAGTGAATGCTGCGGAGAAGGTGATGAAAATGGAGCGAAAACAAATCGCCGACTGGCCTATCAGACAGCCGGCGTAATTACAGCAGCATGTATTCTTGGTTTGGGGCTGAGCAGACATCAGATCGGCAGATTGTTCGGTGCTTCAGAGGGGACAGCGGCAGAAGTGGCTGTCCGGCTGCCGGTGTTCCTGGGAGCACTGATTTTCATTTCCTTCACCCGCGTGACGAGTGCCTATTGCTATGCGGTTGAGCAGGTGATCCTGTCCTACGTGCTGGTGTACACAGAACCGATTTTGTCTGTGTGTGCCATGCTGGTGATCCCGTCAGTCCGGGGGCTGGAAGGCGTGTGGTGCGCCGTTCCGGCTGCCCAGGCTGTGACGGGAGTCATTGCGTTGGGAATTAAGAGAACGGTGGACAGACGGCAGAGAGTCCGGCGGGAGTGAAGCGGCTACTGCGAAATGCTCTCAAATGTGCGGACCAGACGGAACACCTGCTCCACTGTATCTGTCATGTTGTTCATGGCATTTTCGGTGTTCATTGCTTCGTCGAGAGATACCACGGTACGCAGAACCGGGAAGAAGGCATCGATTCCGGCTTCGTTGCAGGCTGAGGCATCCTTTGTTACGCATCCTGAAAATGCCAGCACCGGTTTGCGGAATTCCTTTGCAATCCGTGCAACCCCGATGGGGGCTTTTCCCATTACGGTCTGACCGTCCAGACGTCCCTCTCCGGTGATGACGATGTCGGCATCTGCGATATAGCGGCGAAGCTGGGTCTCCTCCAGTATGATGTCAACTCCAGGTTCTAATTCTGCATTGCAGAAGGTAAGAAAAGCAAAGCCAAGCCCGCCGGCAGCTCCTGTACCGGGATGTTCGGCATCCGCATTCGGAAACGTCTCTTTGGCCAGAGCAGCATAGGATGCAAGCCATTCATCCATCTGCCGGATCATAGACGAGTCCGCACCCTTCTGCGGTCCGAATACGGCAGAACAGCCCTGTTCACCGCACAGGGGATTGGTTACATCACAGGCGATGCGGAAGGTGCAGTCTGCCAGTTCCGGCAGGACATTTTCCGTGGTGATTGTTTTCAGATCCCTCAGACCGGAGGCACCGTACTGGATCGGCATCGCATTTTGATCCAGAAATCCGTAGCCGAGAGCCTGAAGCATGCCGACGCCGCCGTCGTTTGTGGCACTGCCGCCGATTC
>CAVAJA010000112.1:0-3466 GCA_963588615.1 Lachnospiraceae bacterium
AGGAAATCGCAGCTGTCGCATCGGAAGCGAAAATCGAACCCGATTCGAACTCCCGATAAAATCTCAAAACTGCAGCAGACTCACGCTGACCTGTTTTCTTAGGAGGCGGACGCTCTATCCAACTGAGCTACGCAAACATTCATCTATGGCTTCGCAGAACAGGAAACCTGTCGCTGCGAAACACAACGAAGTTATTATACATGATTTCAACTCTGGTGACCAGTAATTTTGCCTGACAAAGCAATTTTGCCTGACCTTGCCGTTATTGTACAGACACCGGCCAGCTCCCTGACCGGCCTCACAAAATACGTGTCGAATAATCGAATCATTGCACCTGTGTGCTCTCTTCCTGACTGTCGGCCGCTTCCACACAGCCATCGATCATCTGCAGGTCAGCAACGCCCGTGCACTCGCAGACACACAGCAGCTGATTTTTATCTGTTGTGGCACCTGTGCGAACAGGCATGGTGGTTTTAGCGAACAATCCGATAACTCTGAAAGACCTCTTGTCGGTAGATCCGCCCAGAAAGAAGCCTATTCAACGGACAATAAGACTGTGATCTCCCTGCATAGCTCCATGCGGCAATATTCGTCCTGTCGGATCCGAAATCCGGCAGCATCCGCACATGGATCTCTTCTGTGCTGTAGGCCTTCAGCTTTTCCGCCTGATAGATCGAGCCGCTGTACAAAAAGGTGCTGCCGTATTTTCCATCGAGCATTTTCTGCAGCGGCTAATTGTATTGGTCGATCAGCTGTGCATCCGAAGCGTACCCTTCTGCGATCATGTCATGCAGATAAATCAGTGCCTGTTTTGTGTTCTCATCATTCCAATCCCTGCAGTTTCCGCCGAACAAATTGATGAATTCGAAAATATCATTGTAGGAATAGGTCTTCTCCCATGCATACAGATTTCCTTCAGGTATTCCTGCGGAAAGGATGCCAGCACATCCTCTGAAAACCGTTCCCCCGGAATGGCTGCCAGATATCCCTTCTTTTTGAATTCGCACAGCATCTCGTCATTTAAGGTATAGATATCCACCGTGCTGTCCCCGGTAGAAAGCTGCGTGGAAAATAACGCCATACGATTGTTCGCCTCCTGATCGTGTGACATCTGTTCTTGTTCTGTGCCGGCCGTATTGTCGTCGCCTGGCACATCTGCCTTGGCAGCGCAGCCGCCAAGACCCACGAAAAGGATCGCTGCTGCTATCCATATTGTCCCGTTCCTCTTGCTCATTGCCCTCCCCCCGGTCATTCATCATGCAGCAGCAACATATTCTGCGCTTACTGCGTCCGAAACGCAAAAGGCGAACAGGAGCCCTCGCTCCTGCTCACCCTGTACTTATGATCATCTCGGCCAACGCTCTTCGGCAGACGGCAGCACCGGAAATGCCGCATGGGGATGGGTCTGATACCAGTACGCCACACTGGCCACATCATCCTGCCGCTCGAAAAGCCCCCGGTACCCGACACCGATCTGCTGAATGGTCACACGAAGATTCTCCTCAAAGTAGATCGGATCCTGAATATGCCAGCGATAAAATCCTCTCTGAGGCATGGTGTCATCATTGTGATAAGGATTATGGATCGCATCGTCATGGTGGGAGTAATAAGGGTATCCCAAATACGGCGTACAATAATTCTGTTCCACTGTCTTTCCGTTCTCCTGCCTTGCAAAGCTCCAGGAGCCGCCGAAATAGTCCTCTGTTCCTGTACTGCAGATGGTGGGATAGGCGTCATCGCCATCCAGATAAAACTTCATTTCTCCTTCGCCGTACCAATAGCGCTCCAATGCCGTCAGGGCCAGATAGGTTCCTACGTAATGTCCTCTTCCTTCTACCCCGTCCAGAATGGTGTAGTCCTTCCCCTTTGTCGTCAGCCGCTCACGCCTCCACTGGGCATGGAAGTAAGCAAGATCCTCCGGCAGCTCATCGGTCAGGCAATAATTGATCTGGTAGAAAACAGAGGGGATCGCATTGACATGCTGATTCTCTATGGTAATCACGGCATGCCTGCGAAAAGGCATCTTAAAATAGACGTTTAAGCCTCTGGACGGAACCGCCACAATGGGGATGGAATTCACAATGCATTCCCTTCCGAACCCGCAGCAGAAGAAGTCTCCTAACGGCACTTCCACGGAGGGCGCGCATTCATCATCCCAATAGCAGCGCAGCACCAGATCCCTCAGCACGAAACAATCTGCATCTGTCGTGCGATCCGGTACCGTGAACCACATATGATTGATCATGCCGCTTCCTTCGATATCCGCCAGCGTCACGGTTTCGCCGGCAGGGACATTTTGCAGTGCGGCGCTCCCTTTTCTGGAGGGACCGAGCGCACTGGCCGCCATCGCGGCCTTCCCTTTTTCGCCGGTCGGATTTTCCGCATTGATGGCCCGACTCTGAACATGATGATTTTCAATCAAATCTGACAATGATCCAACCACACTGCTCATTTTGTCTCCCTTCTGTAGATACACCTGCCCGGCTTACACCCTTGCCTGTCATGCTCCTTTGCCAGGTATACTCCCTTGCCGCACATCGCCAGGATTCAGCCACACATCACTCCTTGACGCCGCCGGCCATGATACAGAAAAGCATGCCTTTACTCTGACTGCAGCTGCGAAGGTTTCTATATTTTGATCCTAGTCCATTTTCCCTGTTTGAATCGTATCGCACTGAGAATGAAGCGGCACATCTGATCTGCCAGAACCCCCATCCAGATTCCAATCATGCCAAACCCCAGGGCAAAACCAAACAAATAAGAGGCACCTGTCCGAATGATCGTAACACTGATTGTCGACGCAACAGCGGTATATGTCGTATCACCTGCCCCGCGAAGGCATCCCATGTAAATTACCTGAGAAATCTGGAATAGTACAATGAAAATTACCGTTCGGATGATTCCTACGCCGATTGCAATGATCTCCCTCTCTTCGAAAAAGAGACCGTACAAAGCCTCCCCTCCAAAGAAATAAAAGACTGCAAGACAGCAGGAAATGCACAGTCCGATTCTCTGACACGTCTTTCCGTACTGCCATGCCAGGTCCGGCTTATTTTCTCCGAGACTCTTACCGATCAGCGCGACAGCCGCCACCTGCATGCCGTCTCCGAAAGAAAACGTCAAGCCTAAAATATTCATACCGACCTGGTGGGCCGCAAGTGCGTAGGTTCCCATTTTCGCAGCCATCACAGCTGTGGACATGAATCCGACACGCATGAGAACCTGCTCAATAAATACTGAAAATCCAAGCTTCACAATCGATTCCACCGGTTCCATCGAAGGTCGAACCCTCTGCTGCACCAGATAATGAATGCTGACAAAACCATCCTTGTGCAGAAGTGATGCGAAGCTCATAACACAGGCCACCACCGTTCCGAACACAGTAGCGATCGCTGCCCCTGCAATCCCCAGCGCAGGAAAGCCAAAATGCCCCTGTATCAGCAGATAGTTGCATACGATATTGACC
>CAVAJA010000113.1:0-16349 GCA_963588615.1 Lachnospiraceae bacterium
GTGTTATGTGTATGTATATGCAGAAAAGGGAGAAAATGTTACACGAGGCAGGCAAAAATCTTCCCGTCGGACGGGGCAGCAGATTTCTGCCTGAGAAGTGGCCGCTTCCAGAGCCGAAAACTTCCCGACGGAAGGCGACAGAAATGCAAAATTTATCAGAATGGACGATAATAGAGATGCAGACAGCAAAGGCATGGAAAGAGGTATCGTATGAAAGAGAAAATCAGCCTGTTGGCTCCTTTGGGGGCTGCGCCGCAGACCAAAACGCTTTCCGAGACGACGGTGCATGATCTTGGCATGGACAGTATTCTTAAGGACGTGACGCCGAAGGAAAAGGAGCAGTTTATGATCCTGCAGATTATGGCGAAAATGGCGTCGGATCCTGCGGTGACAAAATATCGCGGGGATGTTTTTGATGACATTTACCGGAATCCCGAGATGCGCGAGTCCATGCTGAAAATTCTCGATCAGATCAATTTCCTTCGGGATTACGGTGTCTTTAAGCGCGAATATGAGGAGGGCGCAAGTGTCTGGGATCTCCTGCACAGGCTGGATGACATGATGGATTATATCCGCTGCGTCCGGGCCATCTATGAATGTCTGTCGAAGGAGGACCTGCATTCGGAAGGATTGCTGCGCCTGCGGGATTATGTGGACCGGCTCTATCATGAGCACGGCTTTGAGGAATTGAGCCGGGATGTATCCAGGATGAAGGCGGACACCGCAACCCTCAGGAGCGTGACGGTGGGAATCAATCTCAATGATCGGTTTGAGGCTGCAGGGATCGGTCTCATTTCCGTGAACAGCCGCCCGTTCACTAAATCCGGGGCGCTCAGCAATTTCTGCGATCGAATGTCCGGGAAAGATGCGGTCGAGGACAGCACGGAATGGAAGGAAAACTATAAATTTCATCCCTTTGGCGCATCGGAATCACGAATCGCACAGACCATGGAGCGGGCGGCTGTCATGCAAAATCCCATGTTGGGAATTGCGGCAATTCCGAAGGGAGATGCGGCAGGAGATATCACCTCCTATATGGACCGTGTCACCAACCGCATGCTGAGCATTCTGGTAAAGCGGCTGCGGGAGATGCTGAACCGCTATGTCAGTGTGACGATTACGGACATCACAGATCTGATACCGGAATTCATCTATTACATTCGCTGGGCAGAATATCTGGAGAAGCTTGCAGCACACGGCATGCATTTCTGCAAGGCCGAGATTGCACAGGAGCCGGCGGAAAATCGGAGCATGCATGCAAAAGGACTCTACAATCTGAAGCTTGCTTCTGCTGCGGCGGAGTATGGAGAGACCATTGTTGCGAACGATCTGGAGTTCGATGCGGCGCGGAGGGTTTATCTGCTGACAGGTGCAAACCGGGGCGGCAAAACAACCATTACGCAGGCGGTCGGTCAACTGTTCTTTCTTGCACAGGGCGGCATTTATGTGCCGGCAGGGAGCTTTGCTTTTCACCCTGCAGACGGAATTTATACGCATTTTCCTGCCGATGAGGATAAGACAATGGATCTGGGACGCCTGGGGGAAGAGTGCAGGCGTTTCCGCGAGATTTACAATGAGGCAACGCGATGCAGTCTGCTGCTGCTCAACGAGACCTTTTCAACGACATCCTTTGAGGAAGGGTACTATATTGCACGGGATTCCCTTCGTGCAATATTGAAAAAAGGAATCCGAACAATTTACAACACGCATATGCACAAGCTGGCACTGAATCTGGAGGAAATAAACTGTGAGTTCAAGGAGGATCAGGCCGCTTCCCTGGTCGTGCTGAGCGAAGACGGAAAGCGCTCCTTTAAGGTGGTGGAGGCACCGCCGCAGGGGCAGTCCTTTGCGCATGACATTGCAGTAAAATATGGCGTCACGTTTGAAATGCTGACCGGACAGGAAGCGGCGCAAAATTTGTAACAAATTCCGACTGTTTAAATTGGCAATATTAATGGTTGAAAAAGTTTTAAATGAGGTTTATAAAGTTTACAAGGGTAAACTTTATAAACCTCATTTTATTTGCGCAGGCATGGAAACGGGGAATGGTTCAAATGAAGCTTCCGGCTGGTGCCGCGCGAAATCGGAAAGCGCAGATGTGTTTTCCACAGCTGCAGGAAATGCGAAAGGGGAAAATGGTATGGCACACATCAAAATCGGATATGCGCCCACGAGACGCAGTATTTTCAGTGCTCCTGATGCGATTAAATTCAGAGGGCTGACGGCAGACAGGCTCCGGGAGATGGGAGTTGACTTTGTTGATATCGATGACATCAACGAGGAGGGACTCCTGTATAACGAGGACGATCGTTTAAAAATTGTTGAAAAGTTTAAAAAAGAAAAGGTGGACGGTCTTCTGCTGGCGCACTGCAATTTCGGAACAGAGTATGAATGTGCACGTCTGGCGAAGGATCTGAACGTACCGGTTCTGTTGTGGGGACCTCTGGACGAGCGTCCGGATGAGCAGGGCAGGAGACTGCGTGATACGCAGTGCGGTCTGTTCGCAACCGGAAAGGTGCTGCGCCGCTTTCAGGTTCCGTTCACGTACCTCACCAACTGTCGTTTGTCTGACCCTGTTTTTGAGAGAGGTGTGAAGGATTTCCTAGCAGTCTGTAATGTGGTGAAGGTGTTCCGTGGGATCCGCATTCTGCAGATCGGACCGAGACCCTTCGATTTCTGGTCCACCATGTGCAATGAAGGTGAGCTGCTGGAGAAATTCAACATCCAGCTGTCTCCCGTTCCGCTGCCGGAGCTGACCGAGGAGGTGAAAAAGAGCATCGCGGAAGGAACTGAGGTTCAGGAAACGGTGGCCTACTGCCGCGAGCATATGGAAATTAAGGTGAACGATGAGCAGCTGCAGAATGTAGCCGGTCTTGCTGTTGCGATGGAGCATCTCATTAAGAAATATCACTGCAATGCGGGAGCAATTCAGTGTTGGAATGCCCTGCAGGGTGAGCTGGGCATCATGCCGTGTGCAGCGAATGCACTGCTGAATGAAAAAGGAATCCCGATGGTATGTGAGACGGATATTCACGGAGCAGTAACGGCACTCATGGTGGAGGCTGCTGCCAACGATGACACGAGAGGATTTTTTGCGGACTGGACGATCCGTCATCCGGACATTGCAAACGGAGAGCTCCTGCAGCACTGCGGTCCCTGGCCGATCTCGGTTGCAAAAGAAAAGCCTTGTATCACTTATCCGCTGGCCTTTGATTATCCGGGAGCCATCACGGCAGAGGCAAAACACGGGGATGTGACGCTGGCACGTTTCGACGGAGACAACGGCGAGTACAGCCTGCTCCTGGGAAATGCGAAAGGTGTGGACGGCCCGAAGGGAATGGGCACCTATCTGTGGGTTGAGGTCGACAACATCAAGCGCCTGGAGGCCAAGATCGTGGAGGGACCGTACATCCACCATTGTGTCGGCATCCACAAGGATGTTGTTCCGATTTTGTATGAAGCATGCAAATACATTGGCATCAAGCCGGATCTGTATGATCCCATCGAAGAGGATGTGAAGGCATATCTGAGAGGAGAATGAGCATGGAGAATTTAAAAGCAAAGGCATATGAGTTGAGAAAGGATACCGTCGACATCATTATGGCCGGCGGCGGCGGACACATCGGCGGCGATATGTCGGTGATGGAGGTGCTGGTGGATCTGTATTTTCATCAGATGAATGTTTCCCCGGAGAAGGCAGACGATCCGAACCGCGATCTTTTCATTCTCAGCAAGGGTCATTCCATGGAGGCATATTATGCTGTCCTGTGTGCAAAGGGATTTCTCGATCTGGAGGATGTGAAGGCGAGATTCTCCAAGTTTGGATCTCCTTACATCGGGCATCCGCACAACACCCTGCCCGGCATCGAGATGAATTCCGGGTCTTTGGGGCACGGACTTCCTGTAGCGGTCGGCATGGCACTTGCGTGCAAGAAGGACAACAAGCCGAGCCGCATTTATGTCGTGACCGGAGACGGTGAGATGGCAGAGGGCTCCAACTGGGAAGGGTTCATGTCCGGCGCAATGTACGGTCTGGACAATCTGTGCTGCGTCATCGACCGCAATCATCTGCAGATCTCGGGCAATACGGAGGATGTCATGGCACTGGATACTCTGGCGGCAAAGGTGGAAGCCTTCAACTGGAATGTCATTGTGCTGAAGGACGGCAATGATCTGGATGAAGTGGACGCAGCCTTTGAGGCGGCAAAGCGGTGCAAGGGCAAGCCCACCTGCATCATTTCCAATTCTACGAAGGGAAAGGGCTCACCTGTGATGGAGAACAAGGCGGCATGGCATCACAAGCTTCCTTCCGCGGAGGAACTGGAGCAGATTTACAAGGATCTTGAGGCGAAAAGAGAGGAGCTGTTATGAATAAAATCCCGAACAGAAAAGTGATTTGTGACGTGCTCATGGAGCATGCCAAGACCGATAAAGACATCATGGTCCTGTGCAGCGATTCAAGAGGATCGGCATCTCTGACGCCCTTCTTTGAGGCATTCCCGGAGCAGTCCGTGGAGGTCGGCATCGCGGAGCAGGATCTGGTCGGCATCGCGGCAGGTCTTGCAAAGTGCGGCAAGAAATCGTATGCAGCATCGCCCGCAAGCTTCGTATCCACGAGAAGCTACGAGCAGGCAAAGGTTGACTGTGCCTATTCCGATACGAATGTGAAGCTCATCGGTATTTCCGGCGGCGTCAGCTACGGCGCACTGGGAATGAGCCATCACTCGGCACAGGACATTGCGGCAATGTCTGCAATTCCGAACATGAGAGTTTATATCCCGAGCGACCGTCATCAGACAAGACACCTGGTGGAGGCGCTCCTGCAGGATGAGAAGTGCGCCTACATCCGTGTGGGCCGCAATCCGGTTGAGGATGTATACAGCGAGGAAAACTGCCCGTTCGAAATGAACAAGGCAACAGTCATCGGCGAAGGAGCGGATGTGGCCATTATCGCCTGCGGTGAGATGGTTCGCCCTGCCGTGGAGGCAGCAGAGCTCCTGAAGGCGGATGGCATCAGCACCGGTGTTGTTGATATGTACTGCATCAAGCCGCTGGACAAGGACGCCATCATCAAGGCGGCGAATGGTGCAAAGGTTGTGATCACGGTGGAGGAGCATTCTCCCTTCGGCGGCCTGGGTTCCATGGTGGCGCAGGTTGTCAGCGCAAACTGCCCGAAGAAGGTAATCAACATTTCCCTTCCTGACGAGCCGGTCATTACGGGAACCTCTCCCGAGGTATTCCAGTATTACGGAATGACGGGAGAAGGCATCGCAAAGAAGGCAAAGGAAGCGCTGAATTAATCGGCATTTACCGGAGAATATCTGCTGCGCTCCCCTCACCAGCCGCGCACGGCGGATGAGGGGAGCTGTAACTTCGGGGCAGAGACCGTACTCTAAAATCTGACCGGAGTGTGAATGGCAGCCGCACAGCAGAGAGGGGAATTCAGGAAAGTTCAGGTATCATATGGTAAAATACGTGTTGGCAGTCGATCAGAGTACGCAGGGGACAAAGGGACTCTTGTTCGACGAAAACGGAAAGCTGACAGCCAGGAGAGATAGGAGCCATCGGCAGATTGTCAACGACAGAGGATGGGTGGAGCATGATCCGAAGGAAATCCTGAACAACACGATCGCAGTCTGCAGGGATGTGATCGAGGAGGCAGGCATCGCGCCGGAGGCTATCTGCGCCATGGGAATCTCCAACCAGAGAGAGACTGCTCTTGCATGGAACAGGCTGACAGGAGAGCCAATCTACAATGCCATCGTGTGGCAGTGTTCCCGTGCGGCGGAAATCTGCCGCAGGCACGAGGCGGAGTCTGGGCTCATACAGGCAAAAACAGGACTGCAGCTCTCACCTTATTTTCCGGCATCCAAGCTGCAGTGGATTATGGAGAACGTGCCAAAGGCACAGGTACTGAAGGGGAATGATTCCCTTGCGGTGGGGACCATCGATACCTGGCTGGTGTATTCACTGACGAAAGAACATGCGTTTAAAACCGATTATTCCAATGCATCGAGGACACAGCTGTTCAACATCGGGACGCTTGAATGGGATCAGGAGTTATTGGAGTCTTTCGGTCTTCCGGCCAGCGCAATGGCGCAGGTGTGCATGTCCGACTCGGTGTTCGGAATGACGGATCTGGGCGGCTTGTTGCCGACGGAAATTCCGATCTGCGGCGTACTGGGAGACAGTCACGGCGCACTGTTCGGGCAGGACTGCAGGAAGCCCGGACAGATCAAGGCAACCTATGGAACTGGCTCTTCTGTCATGATGAATACAGGCGAGGAGCGGTTTTCCTCCGACAAGGGGATTGTGACCTCCCTTGCATGGGGAATGCACGGGAAAGTGGAATATGTTCTGGAGGGGAATCTGAACTACACCGGGGCTGTGATCTCCTGGCTGAAGGACAACGCAGAGATTATTGAGTCTGCAAAGGAGACGGGAGAACTGGCAAAGGAAGCGAATCCTCTGGATAAGGCATATTTTGTTCCTGCGTTTACGGGGCTTGGAGCACCCTACTGGGATTCGGAAGCGACAGGAATGCTGACGGGAATCACCAGAACCACGGGCAAAAAGGAAATCGTCAAGGCCTGTGTGGAGTGCATCGGCTATCAGATCACGGATCTGGTGGAGCTTATGCGTCAGGAAACGGGACGCAGGGTGCCGGAGCTGCGGGCGGACGGCGGTCCGACCGGAAATGATTACCTCATGCAGTTCCAGAGTGATATCGCAGATGTGACGGTGGCGATTCCGGAGATTCAGGAGCTGTCGGGCATGGGGGCGGCCTATGCGGCAGGGATTGCAGCGGGAATTTACAGCGAGGAAGAAATTTTCTCAAAGGCAAAGCGGACAGAGTATATTCCGCAGATGTCGGAGGATGTCCGAAAAGCCCGCTATGCAGGCTGGCAGCAGGCAGTGCAGCAGGTATTGACACACTAGGATACTCGCGGATGCCGGAAGGGCATCCGCTCCTACTCCAAATAAAAACAACGATTCAGGAGGCGAGACTGGCATGAGAGCAAAAGCGGTAGATATCGCGCGTGCGCTGGGGATATCGAAATCTACGGTATCGCTTGCCCTGAACGGGAAACCGGGAGTCAGTGAGAAGACCAGACAGGAAATTGAGGCGTGCAGAAAGCTTCTGGAGGAGGGAAATGCATACCTGCAGTCCACGGCGGAGATGAGCGACAAGAAGTCTGTGCCGCGGCAGGTTAAGGTCGTCCGCGTGATCAATGGGATGAAGAATATTCAGGGGGCGGAGCTGGATCTGTGGACGGATGTCAATGAGGTTTTCGTCAGGAATCTGAGGGAAAACGGGTATTCGATGGGCCTGATCTATGCAGATTTCAGGGAACGGGACTTGAGTGCCCTGTTCGAGGAGTGCAGCAGAGAGGATGTGGCCGGAGTCATTGTTTACGGAACGGAACTGCGGGAAGAGGATGCGGCCATTCTGCAGGAAATCCATAAGCCGCTGGTGCTGTATGATGCCGTTCTGAAGACAGACCAATATCCGATGGTCGTGATTGACAACCGTCAGGGAATTGAGCTGGCGGTAAACGAGCTGCTCTCCAAGAACAATCGGGAAATCGTCTACCTGTCCAATCCGATGCCGATGTACAATTACCAGAGTCGCCGCAGGGGCTTCCTGGAAATCATGAAGAATCGCGGCTTCAAAGATGCGGACAGCAGGATCGTATCGGTCGGGAGTTCTGTTGAGGAATGCCGGCAGGCGATGCGGGAGTATTTTCGCACAGGTACGCTGCCGGATGCGTTTATCGCGGAGAGTTACCATGTGACGATGGGAACAATCATGGCGGCACAGGAGCTGGGCATCCAAATCCCGGAGGATGTAAGTCTTGTCGGGGTGGACGCACTTCCGAGTTATCTGACGGGGGGGATGGATGTGACCTGTGTACGTGTTCCGCATACGGAGAGGGCATACTGGACCATTCAGCTCCTCTTGAAGGAAATGGATCATCCGGTGAAGGAAAAGTGCATTCTGTATACAAAATGTGCCTTTATGGAGGGGAAAAGCGTCAGAAAGCGAGGGTGACGGCGGCTTGCGGGAATCCGCAGGCAGAAGTACAATGCAGTACATAGTAAAGAAGTGATTCTGCACCGCATCGGGAGATTCTTCGGAGAACCTCGATGACGGGGACGGAACAGATACACAAAGAAACAGGGGAGCTCGTAGAGGCGGGCTGAGAGGAAGTACTCCAACTTCGACCCTTTTACCTGATGCGGATAATGCCGCCGTAGGAAGTTGATCATAGTTCTTTTTGACAGCTTTTACAGGAGGCGTCCGCAGGGACGTCTCCTGTTTTGTTGTGGTGCGGAAAAGAAAGGAGAAATTTATGCTTCAAGAGATGCTCGAGAATGTGAGGGAGAAGAGTCCGCTCATCCACAACATCACCAACTACGTCACGGTGAACGACTGTGCCAATATTGTGCTGGCCTGCGGGGCTTCACCGATCATGGCAGATGATGAGAGCGAGGTGGAAGAGATTCAGACGATCTGCGGCGGACTGAACATCAACATCGGGACCTTGAACAGGCACACCATGGAATCGATGTTCCTTGCCGGCAGACGAGCCAACCAGTTGGGGCACCCTGCTGTGCTCGATCCGGTGGGAGCCGGAGCATCGTCGCTGCGCACGCAGACGGCGCAGAAGCTGATCGAGGAGGTGAAATTCACCGTGATTCGCGGCAACATCTCCGAGATAAAAACATTGGCCTGCGGCAGCGGGACGACAAAGGGGGTAGATGCCGATGTGTCCGACAAGGTGATGGAAGAGAATCTTGACCGGGCAGTTGAGTTCGCCAAGCGGTTTGCAGAGAAAACCGGTGCGGTGATTGCAATTACGGGTGCAATTGACATTGTGGCAGATTGTGAGAGGGCATTCTGCATTCGAAACGGACACCCGATGATGTCCTCCATCACAGGAACGGGCTGTCAGCTCTCGGCAATGACGACGGCGTATGTAACTGCGAACCCGGGGAATCCGCTGGAGGCCGCTGCCGCAGCAGTCTGTGCGATGGGGCTCGCCGGGGAGACGGCGTATGCAAGATTATCGGAAGCGGACGGCAATTCCACCTATAGAAATTACATCATTGATGCCGTTTACCGTATGACACCGGAGCTGCTGGAGAAGGGGGCAAAGTATGAGGTGCGATAAGAAGACAATGCTGCTCTATGCCGTGACGGATCGTGCATGGGTGGGGAGACAGAGCCTGTATGAACAGGTGGAATGCGCATTGAAGGGCGGGGTGACCTGCGTGCAGGTGCGCGAAAAGGAGCTCGGAGATTCGGATTTTCTGAAAGAGGCCGGGGAGATTGCAGAACTGTGCAGACGGTACGGCGTGCCGCTGTTCATCAATGACAACGTTGAGGTTGCGATCGCGTGCGGTGCCGACGGAGTCCATGTCGGTCAGAATGATATGGCTGCTGCAAAAGTAAGAGAGAAGGTCGGAGACCGCATGATGATCGGCGTGTCAGTGCACTCGGTGGAGGAGGCCGTGCAGGCCGTGCGGGATGGAGCGGATTGTCTGGGGGTCGGGGCGATGTTCTCCACTTCAACCAAGACCGATGCGGATGTGCTGCCGATGGAGGTTCTGAGGGACATCTGCTGCGCGGTGAACATTCCGGTTGTTGCGATCGGCGGCATTCATAAAGGAAATCTTCATGAGCTTGCCGGAACCGGTGCAGACGGCGTGGCTTTGGTCAGTGCAATCTTCTCGGCAGAGGATATCGAGAGCGAATGCAGAGATCTTCGCGCACTTTCTGAAAAAATGATATCGGAGAAGGTGTCGGCATGAGAAACAGGGAGCGCACCATTCGGAACAGCAGGAAAACAGCATTGGAACAGACGGTGACGGCATGAAGTGGAACTGTGCGATTTTTGATTTTGACGGAACACTGTTCGATTCGATGTATTTGTGGGATACGGCAGCAGAGAATTATCTGATGCTGCAGGGAAAGGCAGCCAGGCCGGATATCCGGGAGAAGGTACGCAAGCTGAGCCTTTTTGAGGCAGCAGAGTACATGAAGGAAGCGTATTGCCTGGCGGGAACAGCAGAAGAGATCACATGCGGAGTGAATCAGGTCATCGAGCATTCTTACAGAGATGAGGTTTTGCCGAAAACAGGTGTCATTCCCTTTTTGCAGGAGATGAGAAGACGGGAGATGCAGATCTGCATTGCCACGGCGACCGACAGAAGGCTGATTGAGGCCGCGCTGTACCGGTGCGGTATGGAAGAGTTTTTTGATGCGATTTTCACCTGCGGCGAGGTGGGGCACGGAAAAAACGAGCCGGAAATCTATCGATGCGCAATGGAGCATTTTGGTGCGCAGCGCGGCAATACGATTATTTTTGAGGATGCCGTTCATGCGGTCCGAACGGCAAAGCAGGACGGCTTCACGGTTGCAGCGGTATTCGATGAGAGTGAGAAGAATCCGGATGCCGTAATGGCACTGGCAGATTTCTATTTTGAGAGCTTTGAGAGGGAAGTGTGCATGAGGTTCTGGAAATGGGAAGCCGACAAGGTGACAGAAGGCTCCTGTTCACCCATTTTCCAGGAGCCGCATCCGGCGTGTGTAAACGGGAACGGTAGAAAAGGAGAGGAACGATGAGAACAGCACTGTCTATTGCGGGAAGCGATTCCTGCGGGGGAGCAGGCATACAGGCGGATATTAAGACAATGACGATGAACGGGGTATATGCGATGACAGCGGTCACTGCGCTCACGGCACAGAATACGACGGGAGTAAGGGCAATTCAGGAGGCTTCCCCGGAATTCCTGAGGGCGCAGCTGGATGCGGTGTTCGAGGATATCTTTCCGAATGCGGTAAAAATCGGGATGGTTTCCTCTGCAGAGCTGATCCATGTAATTGCAGAGCGCCTTGGTCATTACGGGGCGGTCCATCTTGTGGTTGACCCCGTGATGGTCGCGACCAGCGGATCGCGGCTTCTCAAGACGGACGCGGTGCAGACGCTCATGGAGGAGCTCCTGCCGCTTGCGGAGGTCATTACGCCGAACATCCCCGAGGCGGAGATCCTTTCCGGTGAAAAGATCGGGAACAAGGAAGATATGGAGCGTGCTGCAGAACGAATCTGCAGGACGGCGCACTGCTCGGTGCTCCTCAAGGGCGGACACTGCATCAATGATGCCAATGATCTGCTGTGTACAGACGGTGAGCTGCAGTGGTTTACGGGCAGGCGCATCGACAATCCCAATACTCATGGAACGGGCTGCACACTCTCAAGTGCCATTGCAGCAAATCTTGCAAAAGGGTATTCGCTGACAGAATCTGTGGCACGTGCAAAGGAATATCTCTCCGGTGCACTGTCGGCCATGCTGAACCTGGGGCATGGGGCGGGACCGATGCAGCATAATTTCAATCTTGAGGGAGTGTTTGCAGATTAAAACGGGGAAAGAACACAGATCAGAAAGGGAGAACCACGAATGAAGACATCGGATCGGCTGGTGAATGCGGCAAAGGATATCTGGGATGCATACAATGAGCATCCGTTTATACTGGGAATACAGAACGGAACGCTGGAGCGTGAAAAATTTCGTTATTACATCATGCAGGACTTTTTGTATTTAAAGGATTATGCAAAGGTATATGCGATCGGGGTTGCAAAGGCAAAGAGTCTTGAGACAGCCAACCTTTTTGCGGAGTACATCAATGTGATGAACGGAGAGCTGGATGTCCACAATGGATACATGGGACGACTCGGCGTCACGCAGGAGGAAATTGACAGGACGTCCCCTTCTCTCGACAACATTTCCTATACCTCGTATATGCTCCGCATCGCCTACGAGGAGAGTGAGACAGAGGTGCTGGCAGCCGTGCTCGCCTGTGCATACAGCTATGAAATCATTGCAAAGAAAATCCTCGAAAACCGTCCCCTGTCCGGAGAGGATCCCTTCTACGGCGAATGGATTCGCGGCTATGCCTCGGATGAATACGCAGCCGGCAATGTTGTTCTGCTGCAGATGTTGAATCGCCTGTCAGAGCATTACACAGAGGAACAGCTGGAGCATCTTGAGGACATTTTCGCCATCTGCTCACGGTATGAAATGGCCTTCTGGCAGATGTCGTGGGAGATGAGAAGCTAAGGAAACGCTGCTTAAATCAGCGTTTTCCTAAGTGATAAAATATCATATTTATCGAAATAGTCTAATTATAAAAATGATATTTTCTGATTAAAACATGGGGCATACGAGGTACAACTGACGAAAATACGCCGCACATATTGGTGAGAATTGTGATTGAAATAACAATCCGAGAGGTTTATAAAGTTTATAGAAGGTAAACTATATAAACGAAAAGTATTCGGATTGGCGTTCAGCACGCAGCACGGCGAAGGCTTCCGGATGCAGGGAAGAATCGCGGCAGAGGCGGAGCAGCTGCCGGTTCGGACAAGGTGGATGAAGTATGAGAACAAAGGCGGTTGACATCGCACGTACACTCGGAATCTCGAAGGCAGCCGTTTCGCTTGCGCTCAACGGAAAGCCCGGCGTCAGCGAGAAGACCAGACGGGAGGTTCTGGAGTGCAGGAGACAGCTGGAAGAAACAGGAACGTTTGCAGCGCCTGCTTCGGAACAGAATGGTGCCATGCAGCAGATCAAAGTCGTCCGTATTATCAATGGCATGAGAAATGTCCGGGAGACGGAACTGGATCTGTGGACGGATGTCAACCGGGTTTTTGAGGAGAATCTGAGAGCAAACGGATACACGCTGGGACTGATTTACGTCGATTTGAGAACGCAGGATCCCTCAGCCATGATTCAGGAGTGCAACAGAGAGGATGTGTCCGGAGTTGTTATTTTCGGAACGGAGCTGAAGGAAGAGAATATACCGATTCTGGAGAGCATTCACAAGCCTCTGGTGATTTATGATGCCGTTCCCAAGAAGCCGCTGTATCCCGTTGTTGTGATTGACAATCGGCAGGGAGTGGAGCTCGCCGTGAATGAGCTGCTCGAGAAGGGAAACCGGGACATTATCTATCTGTCCAATCCGATGCCGATGTATAACTATCAGAGCCGTCAGCGAGGATTCCTGGAGGTGATGAAGAATCAGGGCTTTGGAGATGCCAAGGAGCGCATTGTTCCGATCGGAAGCTCCATTGAGGAGTGCCGTCAGGCAATGCTGCAGTATCTTCGCAGCAGCAAGCTTCCGGACGGGTTCATCGCAGAGAGCTATCACGTGACGATGGGAACCATTATGGCGGCACAGGAGCTGGGGATACGAATACCGGAGGATGTGAGCTTGATTGGAATCGATGCACTTCCGCGGTATCTGACAGGGGGAATTGCAGTGACCAGTGTGAGAGTTCCGCACACGGAGCGTGCCTACTGGACCATTCAGCTGCTGCTGAAGGAAATTTCACATCCGGTGAAGGAAAAATGCCGATTGTATACGAACTGTGTCTTCGTGGACGGAGAAAGCGTGAAGCGAAGGAACTGAACTGCAGTATGAGTAATCCGCAGGGCCTATGGTCCTGCGGATTTTGTATTGGGAAAAAAGAACAGAAGGTGTGTTGGGGAAGGAGGACACCGCACGAAACAATTCACGATCCAATGAGCTGAACAACATACTGAACCAAAATAAGGGGAGGTGTTTAGTTTGTTTAGCGAAGGGGAGAAGCAGCAAACAAAACGCACAAAAATATGACAATAAAATTGACGCTAGTGCCGAAAATGACGAAGACAAGTTGACTTGGACAGATAGTGGGTTTAGCATGTAAACATCAGATAAACAAAAGGTGTTTAACCTAAACAGAAACTGAACGAAAGGAGGGAGAGAATGCGAAAGTGGAATTATCTGTTTGATGTGCCGGATCAGAAGAAGGTTCGCATGCTGGTTTACACGGACTGCAAGAACGAGGCAGATGATCAGTTTGCGCTGGCACATCATGTCATGACGCCGAAGTTCATCGTAAAGGGAATTATAGCGGGACACTTCAACGGCAATCCGCAGGAGTATGGAGACGGCCACACGGCAGCAGCAAGTCTTGCGGAGGTGCACAAGGTACTGAAGCTCATGGATGTGGATGACGGCTATGAGGCGGTATCCGGTTCGGAGTATCCGCTGGTCGATGAGATGACTCCGCAGGATTCTGAGGGAGCCAGAATGATCATCCGGGAGGCGATGAGGGAGGACCCGCACCCGCTGTTCATTGCCTGCCAGGGCGCCATCACGGATCTGGCATCGGCAATTCTGCTGGAACCAAAAATCTGCAGCAGAATGACGGCGATCTGGATCGGGGGAGGTACTTATCCGAACGGCTGTCAGGAATTCAACCTTGCACAGGATATCGCAGCAGCCAACGTCGTGATGAAATCCACGATGCCGGTGTGGCAGATTCCGATCACGGTGTACAAACAGATGTCGGTGACGCTGGCGGAGCTTCAGGCGAATGTTTATCCCTGCGGCGAGATCGGCAGATATCTGGTCGAGCAGATGGTGGATTTCAACAACCGGAAGGCAGACGATGCGCACTGGCCGCACGGAGAAATCTGGGGGTTGGGAGACAGCCCGACCATCGGAGTTCTCCTCGAGGAGAGCGAGAAGGATGACATTTACGATATGATCGAGGCGCCGGTCATTCATCCGGACATGAGCTATTCCTTTGAGGGAAGGAACCGCAAGATCCGCGTCTACAGACAGCTGAATCCGAGAACGACGCTGAATGATTTTTATGCGAAGCTCAAGATCAATTACGGGCAGAACTAAGGCTTCCATCCACCGTGAAGGGCAGGATTTGAAGCAGCAGACACAAAGGGGGCGTCTGCGGCAAGGATAAAGGAATAAGGAGGGAAATATGAAAAAGAGATTTACCAGATTGGCAGCGCTTACGATGGCAGGTGTCCTTGGCATGGGACTTCTGACCGGATGCGGAAGCTCCGAGAGTGCAGAGAGCACGGACAGCACGGGAAGCGCAGCTGCTGAGACAGCGGATGACGGAAAGACCCATGTGGAGCTGCTGAGTCAGAAGTCTGAGATCGCAGACATCATGGCCGAGCTGATCGCAGAGTATGAGGAAGAGAACCCAGATATCAAGATTGATCTGGTAACCCTCTCCAACGCAGCAACCGTTCTGAGCAACCGCATGGCAAGCGGTGATACGCCGGCGATTTTCACGAGCTGGCCGAACACAACCTTCTATGATTATGTCGATTCCGGCTATCTGCTGGATCTGTCCGATACAGGCATTATGGACAATATTCAGGATGCAGCGAGAGACCAGTGGAGATACAACGGCGGTGAATATGCAGCTACCATTTCCTACAACTGCTCCGGCATTTGGGTGAACGAGGATCTGTTCGCACAGGCAGGAATTACCGAAAAGCCCTCAACCTGGGACGAGCTGATGGAGGACTGCGAGAAGCTTGCGGCAGCAGGCATCACTCCTTTCGTCACCTCCGGCAAGGAGACCTCGATCACAGACCGTGCACTGCAGGTTTATCTGGCCTCCTCAATGGGTGACGCTTATGAAGCATTTGAGAGCGATGCAGGAGCTGGAACGGTAGATGCGAGTGCAGATTATGCAGCAGCCCTGGAGAAGATGGGCGAAAAGATGGTACAGATGGTGAACTACAGTCAGAGCGACATCACCGGTACCGATCAGGACAGCGCAACAGCTAACTTCGCAAACGGACAGGGCGCAATGATGATCGGCGGCTCCTGGCTGAAGGCATCTATTACAGCAGCAAATCCGGACATCAATATTTCGATGATGCCGATTCCCGGCGACACCGCAGAGGAGACCAACACCTGCGCATATCCCGGAGATATGACCTTCTGCATCGCAGCTGATTCTGACGTACAGGAAGAGGCAATTGCATTCGTAAAGTGGTTCACCACACCTGAAATCGCGACAAAGTACGCTGAGGCAGAGGGCAACCCTTCCTGCATCAAGGACGTCGATTATGTGGCAGAGCAGATGTCTGAGCTGTATGCAAATTATGTTACCACCGGCAAGTTCATTCTGAATCCTGACTGCAACTGGTCCAATGCTCAGCAGGATGCAGCCGGCGCAGCCATTCAGCAGCTCTACTACGATCAGGATACCGAGAGCTTTGCGGAGAATCTGGCATCCGCATTCAACGACAACAAGTAAATCCGAAATCTCCGATGTATGAAATTCTGATGTCCGAAGGACGGGCGAATTCCGGAACAAAGCTACAACGATAGACCATATGCTGGCACCTGGGGTCCGTGCTCTGCTGACTCAGGTGCCAGAGCCTTTTAGGAGGGGACCATGAAAGGTAAATGGAAAAAGAAAGATTTGATTTTATTAGGGTGGACGATCATTCCATTTGGCCTCTATGTATTGTTC
>CAVAJA010000114.1:0-2380 GCA_963588615.1 Lachnospiraceae bacterium
CTGCAGGCGGAAAGCCTTCCGGAAGCGTATCCAAAAAGACATCCTACGTGGTGGCCGGAGAAGCTGCAGGATCGAAGCTTGTGAAGGCACAGCAGCTGGGAATTCCGGTGATTACCGAGGAACAGCTGCTTGCCATGATCAGGGGCTGACAGAAAAAGAGGAAGTGGATCAATGCCAATTCGAATTCAGAATGATCTTCCCGTGAAGGAAGAACTGGAAAAGGAAAATCTGTTTGTTGTGGATGAGAGCCGTGCGGCACACCAGGATATCCGCCCGCTGGAAATCTGCATCTTGAATTTGATGCCGAAAAAGGAAGACACAGAGCTTGATATTCTGCGGATGTTGAGCAATACACCGCTTCAGCTGAATATTACTTTCATGCGGATGTGTTCCCATTTGAGCAAAAACACAGCATATTCCCACCTGTATCAGTTCTACAATTCCTTTGATGAGCTGAAGGATCGCCATTTTGACGGTCTGATCATTACCGGTGCTCCGGTGGAAAAATTGGAATATGAGGAAGTGGATTACTGGAATGAACTGCAAAGAGTCTTCGATTGGAGCGTCACCAATGTCACATCGACACTTCATATCTGCTGGGGGGCTCAGGCAGGGCTGTATCATCACTACGGCCTGCAGAAGCGGATGCTGAAGGAGAAGATTTCCGGAGTCTATTCTCATGAGGTGATTCACAGGAAGGATCCTCTGGTTCGAGGAATGGATGATTATTTTATGATTCCGCACAGCCGTTATACAGAGGTTTCGTCTGAGGACATCCATCATTGCAGCGAGCTGAAGGTTCTCGCGGAGTCAGAGGAGGCCGGTGTTCTCCTTTGTACAGCAAGAGAAGGCCGTCAGGTATTCATTTTCGGACACGGAGAATATGATCGCTACACACTCCGGGATGAATATGAGAGGGATCTTGCGAAGGGAATCCATCCCAGAATACCGAAGAATTATTTCCCGAACGATGATCCTGCGCAGAAGCCGCTCCTGCAGTGGCGCAGCGCCAGTCAGGCAATGTACAGCAACTGGATTAATTATTACGTATATCAGGCTACACCGTATAATCTGGACGAAATACGGTAATTATGATATTTCGTGTCAGCATGGAATAAACTGCTCCGTAAATGGAAGGATGTGCAAATCCGGCAGATGGCAGGCAAAAATCGCCTGTCATCTGCCGGATTTGCAACGTTTTTGAGTGCTGTTATGTCTTTAAGGTATTTCGGAAAGGAAGTAATTTCATATCCACAGGAAAATACCTTTGAGCTGGCATCGCGTGTTGCCGTCCGCTGTGAGCTGATGAACGGTCCGGTATGAGTCTCTTACAGAGGAGGAACAGACGTGGCTGCATGCCTGTCAGCAAAAAGCAATGTGATTCGAAGAATGGGATAACAAAAGCCGTGGGACTCTTAAAATGAGTCCCACGGCTTTGAGATTAAAAATCAAAGGTAAAGGCAATCTTTCGAATCGAAGGATCGTGAGAATCTACGAAGTCAAAGGCGGCCTGAGCATCCGTAAGCTTATAGGTGTGGCTCACGGTTCCGTTGAGGTCAACCTTTCCCTTCTCAATCAGATCGATTACTGTCTGGAACTTGTGGTTCTGCAGGCGGCTGCCGCGGACATCCAGCTCCTTGCTGGTGATGACGAACTGATTGATTTCATCGGGAGCAATGCTGAAGCCCATGGTGACGACGCGGCCGGCATTTCCGGCGCACTTGCAGGCGGTCAGAAAGCTTCCGTGGAAGCAGGCACAGTCAATGACCACGGTGGGGCCATAGCCGTCCGTCAGCTCTCTGGAGCGCTCCACGACATCCTCGTTTTTGGAATTGATGATGTCGGTGGCGCCATTGCGCAGGCATTCTTCGAGCTTATCCTCTTCAATATCAACCATAATGATCTTTCGGGGGCTGTAGAGCCGTGCGATGCGCAGCATGCTGCTGCCGAGTGCACCGGCACCGATGATCATGAGGGTGTCCTCGAATTCGAGCTGTGCACGGCTGCAGGCCTGCACGGCAATGGTGGTAGGTTCAATCATGATGGCATCGCGGTCACTGAGGGAATCGGGAAGCCGATAGACATCACTCTCCGGGACGGCCATGTATTCGCGGTAGCCCCCGTCGATGTGGACGCCGCGAACCTTGAGGTTGTGGCAGACGTTGGGACGTCCTTTGCGGCACGCATAACAGGTACCGCAGGCGGTGACCTGATCGATGATCACGCGGTCGCCGACCTTGACCTTTGTCACGCCGGGGCCGACTTCATCGATGACGCCGACCATTTCATGACCGATGACGCGGGGGTAGGTAGCTGCAGCATTGGTACCGTGATAAATTCCGACATCACTGCCGCAGATACCGGCAGAGGTCATTTTAAC
>CAVAJA010000115.1:0-32077 GCA_963588615.1 Lachnospiraceae bacterium
CTCCACGACCTTCCTGTCTGAGAACAGCGACGGAACGGTAGATCCTGTCTTTATCAGCAAGGCGAAAAACAAGCTGCACAAGGCGATCCGCCAGTTCAATAAGGCACATTTAAAGCGTGTCGAGATGGGAAAATGCACAAAGGAGATGACCGGCGCATATTCAGAGATTCTCTACAATGTGGATCGAATCGGCGACAACTGCGTGGGCATTTCGGAAGAGGTTCTGGACCATGCGGAGCAGCTGAAGCTCCTGGCGGAAAAGAACTGACAGACTTGAATTGGCAGTTTTGAACGGATAGAACGAAACGAATAGAACGAATAGGACAGAACGGATAGAATAAAACGGACAGCGCTGCCCCTAATGTGAATCAGAGCAGATGCATAGATGGCAGCAGACCGATAAAAAGTAAGAAACGGTGCCCTCGATCTTTTGGGATCGAGGGCACCGTTTCTGATGGAATGATTTTCATGCGTGCAGGGCTGTTCGTGCCCATGACCTTGGTTCTGCGTCGTTGTGCGGCAAGGAGATGGGCATGCCCTTTCGCGTCTCGTCTGTGGCCGGGAGAGAAATCATGCCTTCTTAGGATGATTCATCCTGCGGTAATAGATAAGACAGGCTGCGGCGAAACAGACGGCAGCCACAATCGTGAGGAGAGGAATCATGGTGCCGCCGAGGGCAGTCAGTCCGAGGGCCTCGCGGAAGGTGAAGATCCCGAAAACAGCGAAGATCACAAACGAAAGCTTGTTCAGGATTCCTTCCGGAGCCTTGCTCTTTAAGAGATACCCAAGGAGCATGCCCAGAATATCGGCGGCGAACAGACCGACCGAGCAGCCGAGCCAGACGATGATTCCGACCATCAGGCGGCTTTCACCGGGGTGTGCGGCAATCTCGTTGGCGCCGAAGGTGATGGCCGTGAGCTGCGTCTTATCCCCCAGCTCTGCGATGAAGAAGGTGCAGAAAACAGCAAGAGGAGCGGCGCTGATTTTCGTGTCCTTGGCCTCCTCCTCTTCGTCGTCCTCCGGCTTTAAGGCGGTAATGGCGAAGAACATAAAGGCGGCTGCAGCGATGAATTTAATCAGCCACTCCGGAACCAGGGCACCGACAAGGCCTCCGGCGAGAACGGCAAGACCGTTCAGCACGAGAATCGCCACGGCAGTGCCGAGAATGATATCCTTGAGCTTGAACTTGGAAGTCAGAGCGACCAGCATCAGCTGTGTCTTATCCCCCATTTCTGCAATAAATTCTGTGAACAGAACCTTGAAAAACAACAGTGTCATCGTGCCCTCCTTTTCTTGTGTTGAATACGTATCTATTCAGCGTATCTCGATTTTCCTTCGGAAAACCTCGATGTGGCGGAACATATATTTGAATTCATGGTCGTGAATATCGGTGTGCGTCATCTGTCTGCAGCCGTGCACGCAGCAGGCAGGGATCCGCTTTATCGAATGCAGATGTAAACAACATAAACAGCGTAGAGAATGATCATGGAGGCACCCTCTGCCTTGTCGATTTTCCTCTTCGTCGCGGCAAAGGCCCAGACGATGGAAGTGAAAACGAGGAGAACGACAATATCAATGATGTTCTCCGTGATGAACGAAATGGGGCTGATGAGAGAGGCAATGCCCAGTACCATCAGAATGTTGAAAATATTGGAGCCGATGGCATTTCCAAGCGCCATGTCCACTTCGTTTTTTCTCGCGGCAACAAGGGAGGTCACGAGTTCCGGGAGAGAGGTTCCGATGGACACAATGGTCAGGCCGACCAGCGTCTGACTCATGCCGAGGTCGATGGCAATGCGGCTGGCGGAATCAACCGTGAGGTCTCCTCCGAAGGCGATGGCAGCGCCGCCGCAGATGATGAACAGGAGTGCCTTCCAGGTGGGAAGGAGCTTAATCTCTTCATCGCTGCCGCCCTCCACCTCAACGGCTTCGCCGCGCTTCTGGGAATCCAGAGTTCTGCGGACAAGGAAGATGATGTAGCCTGTGAATACAAGGATGAGGAGAACACCGTCCATGCGCCCCAGGGTCATTGTGTTCGCGTCCGCAATGCCGAGGATCCCCAGCACCATCAGCAGAATGGCACAGACGGCGGAGAACGGAATGTCGGCGGCAATGGTCTGCCGGCTCACGGCGACGGGAGTCAGAAGAGCGCAGACCCCGATGACCACCATCAAATTAAAGATGTTGGAGCCGACGGCATTGCTGACGGCAAGGGTATTGTTGTTGGCGATGGAGGCCGTCACGGAAACGGCAGTTTCCGGGAGAGAGGTTCCCATGGCAACGACGGTCAGTCCGATGATGATGGAAGGGACGCGGAACTGTTTTGCCACGCTGCTGGCTCCTTCTACAAAGAAATCGGCGCCCTTGATGAGGAACAGAAAGCCGATGACAAGGAACAGCACAACCAGTGCAATGGGGGATTGATTGACGAGGGTCTCGAGCATGATAATCTCCTTTGGGTGGCGTGAGGAAGGCGGCATCATTGCAGCCGGAATCGGAAAAAGCAGGGGCAATAAAAAAGACTCACGCGCACACGAACCGATGCATAGCGCATCAGAACATGTACACATGAGTCTCGTCCTTTAAGATTTGCCAGGTCAGACGACCAGGATGTTGACAAATCACACCTGCGTGCGAACTACTCCCTCACAGAGTAATGGGTATGTATCCTGCCGCGGCATGCTGTATCCGCCGGACAGGTGAATCCTGTTACAAATAGCAGAGAAGCATGCAATTAGTCAATGCTAAATATCTGACGAATAGATCGGTACGACGCAGGGCCGGCATCTTCGCCCGCAAGTCTGCGAACTCTGCGCACGGCAAGGCCGGCATCCTCGCCCGCAAGATTGCGAACTCTACACACGGCAGGGCCGGCATCTTCGCCCGCAAGATTGCGAACTCTGCACATGGCAGGGCCGGCATCCTCGCCCGCAAGGCTGCGAACTCTGCGCACCGCAAGGCAGGCCGAACGAGCAGCGCTTCGCCGCTGCAGGTTCGAAGCCTGCCGAGGATGACGCATGTGAGCAGACGCGGGCGAAGATGACACGCACTGAAGAAGCGTTGCGGGCGAAGATGACACGCCTCGCAGAAGCGTTCTGCGAAGGTACCGAAGACTCCCCTGCCGTGCGCAAAATTCGCAGACCGGAGAGCGAGCAGGTTATAATGAAGAAAGACACAGAATGTGGGCGATGCACAGGATGCGGGAAAGGAAACGATGAAATTTGTACATTTGGGTGATCTGCATTTGGGCAGATCCTTGGGAGAATATGACTTAACAGAGGATCAGAGGTACATCCTGGAGGAGGTGCTGGAGCTGATCCAAAGAGAATCTGCAGATGCCGTACTCATCGCGGGAGATGTCTACGACAGAGCCGTCCCCAGTGAGGCGGCGACAAGGCTGCTGGACTGGTTTCTGAATCGTCTCGCAAGGGCAGGCGTCATGACCTTTATGATCAGCGGCAATCACGATTCGGATGAGAGACTCAATTACGGCAGCGGGCTGTTTGAGGCAAGCGGTGTCTATGTTGCGGCCAGATATGACGGAACCCTGTACCGAAGAACCCTGACAGATGAATACGGAGAAATTGACGTGTATCTGCTGCCTTTTGTCAAGGCCTCGCAGGTACGACATTTCCTGCCGGAAGCGAAGGCGGATACCTACGATGAAGCGGTTCGAGCTGTGATTGCCGGCGCAGGGGTGGATCCTGCGCGGAGGAATGTCATTGCAGCGCACCAGTTTGTGACGGGCCGATCGGGGGATCCGGGACTTGGAGGTTCGGAAGGAGCGGGGACGCAGAGCGTTGGTCTTGTGGAAAAGATCGTCTGCGATGTATTCGATCCCTTTGATTACGCGGCTCTGGGACATATCCACTCACCGCAGAAGGTCGGAAGAGAAGAGGTGCGCTACTGCGGCTCCCCTCTCAAATATTCGCTGAGCGAAGCAGGCAGCGAAAAATCTGTCCCCGTCATTGATATCCGGGAAAAGGGAAATGTTCAGATCACGCTGCATCCTCTGAAGCCGAAGCGCGACCTGCGCCATCTGAAGGGACCGATGGAGCGGCTGCTGGCTTCGGAACATGTGACGGATCCGGAGGACTTCATCTACATAACCCTGACGGACGAGAATATCATAAATGATGCCATGGAGATCATCCGCCAGATCTATCCGAATACGGTGAAGCTGGACTACGATAATTCACATACCAGAGAGGTGGAGCAGGCGGATGTATCAAAATTTGCAGAACACAAGAGCTTTTCGGAGCTGGTGAGTGATTTTTACAGCAGGATCTACGGCTGTACGATCAGCGAAGAGGAGATGGCTGAGTTAAAGAGCGCGGCCAGGGAGGCGGGAATTCATGAAGCCGATTAAACTGATCTTAAGTGCCTTCGGACCCTACGCGGATACGATGCCGCCCATTGAGTTCGGACCGTTTGAGGAGCGGGGGCTGTTCCTGATTTCAGGCGATACGGGGGCGGGCAAAACAACGATTTTTGACGCCGTCTGCTATGCTCTTTACGGAACAGCCAGCGGGAGTTATCGGGATACCAAGAATCTGCGGAGCGAGTATGCAAAGCCGTCGGCGGAGAGCTTTGTGGATTTTTATTTTTCACATCAGGGGCGACAGTATCATGTGCGGCGCGAGCCGGAATATCTGCGGCCCAAACAGCGCGGCAAGGGCGAGATTCTGCAGCAGGCAAGGGCTGTTTTCTATGAGGACGGGCGCGAACCCATCGAGGGCGTTCGCCAGGTGAACGCTGCGGTCGAGGAGCTGCTGCACATCAATGAGAAGCAGTTCAAGCAGATCGCCATGATTGCACAGGGGGAATTCCGGGAGCTTCTGAATGCCGGGACACAGGAGAGAACAGAGATTCTGCGCACCATCTTTGCCACCGATGCCTACAATCGGATCGAGTACCGGCTCAAGGACCGCATGAATGCCGGAGAACATTTGAAGGAGAACACAGAGCACAGCATCGTTCAGTATTTTGGAGAGGTGAAGGCCGCAGAGAGCAGCGCGTGGAGAGAGAAACTTTCGGAGCTGCAGGAGCGTGCCGGGAAGTCAAAGAGCGCATGGAACATCCGGGAAATGCTGGAGATAACCGACGAGATTGCAGCAGAGGATTCCTCTCTGGAGGAAATGCAGAGAGCCGGAGAGGAGGCTGCAGCAAAGGAGCTGAAAAGGCTGCAGGAGACGGTGACGCTTGCGGAAACCACCAACCGTCAGGTTCAAAGATGGAAGGAGCTGCAGGAAGAGGTGGAGCACCTTCATCAGAGAAAAGAGGAGATGGAGGAGAAAAAAAGACTCCTGTCCCGGCAGAATGCGGCCGTCCGTGAGGTTCTTCCCGTCTGGCAGTCCTGGGAGAACAAACGCGGCGAAATCGAGGAGCAGCTGCGCCGGATCGCGGATAAAAAGGAGGAGCTGCACCGGGCGAAGGAACGCCGGGAGGCCGCAGAGGAATTGCTGGCCAAGGAGAGGCTGCGGCAGGAGGAGGCGCAGAAGCTTCAGAAAAAGGCGGAACGCATTGCCGCGGAGCATACGCGCTATGAAAAGAGAGAGGAATGGCTCCTTGGCCGGAGCCGTCTGGAAAAGGAGCAGATCCTGTGCAGGGAAAAGGCGGATGAGGCGGCCCGGGAGGAGAGCGCACTGAAGAGCCGAATCGCGAAGCTGCGGGCGGCTGCTGCGGAGGATAAGGAGAAGCCGGTGGAGCTGGAGAGGGCGCAGAGCAGGCAGAAGGAACTGGAGACGCTTCGCAGGACAGCAGAGGAACTGTGCAGAAGGGACATTCCGGAGCACCATGTGCTGCAAAAGAGGCTTGCATCGGCGCAGCAGGATTTTGCAGAGGCGTTTCGGGAATACAGAGAGGCCGCAGCAAAAAGACTGCATGCGGAGCAGATTCTGGACAGCTGCCGGGCAGGAATTCTGGCCGGAAGGCTGACAGAAGGGGAGAAATGTCCGGTGTGCGGTTCGGTACATCACCCGGCACTGGCCATCCTGCCGAAGGAGTCGGTGACGGAGGAAGAGGTCGAGAGCCGAAGGGAGCAGGAAAATCGCTGCAGCGAGGCCAAAAATGCGGCCCTTGTCGCTTCGGAAAGTGCCGGGACAAAGCTGGAGAGCTTCGAGCAGCAGCTTCGCGGGAAGATGCTGGACTGCATTGAGAATCCTCTGGCAGGAGGAGACGGCACGGGGCTTGGTCTGGAAGAACTCGAAAGGGAAAGCGAGGCAGCAGAGAAAGAACTGCAAAAGAAGGTCGAAAAGACAAGGAAAGAGGTCCGGGAGCTGCAGAAGGGCTGTGAGAGTCTGCGGAATCTGGAACAGGCTCTGCAAAGGGCCGAGGGGGAGGAACTCCGGGAGCAGACTGCAAAACGGGAGAATGCCGCAAAGCAGCTGGAGCAGAATGTCCGGCAGCTGGCAGAAACGAAGGCGGCGCTTCAAACCTTCTCGGATCTGGAATATGACAGCTGGGACGCCGCGGACGGTGAAAGGCAGGTCTGCCTGGCCGCATCAAAGGAGATCCTGGATTCCATCGACCGTGCAGAGAAGGAAAAGCATGCGGCAGACCTTCAGGCAGCGGACACAGGGGCTGCTCTGGAGACGCTTGAGCATGCACTGACCATTCAGAAGGCGGATGAGGATCGAAGGAAAGAAGCGGCAGAGCAGACGCTCAGAGAACATGGTTTTGCGTCGGCGCAGGAAATGCTGCAGTATGCGGTGACGAAGGAAGTGCTGGAGGAGTCAGAGCAGGAAATTCGCGGATATGAGCAGCAGACCGCAGCGGCCCGCGCCGCACTGGAGATTGCGGCGGCAGAGGCAGAGGGGAAGAGCGTTACAGAGGTTCAGACCCTGAAGGAGCAGGAGTCAGAGCAGACAGAAAGGCTGGAGGAGCTCCGCAGACAGCGAAGTGAGACGCAGCATCGGATTCGGAGCAACAAAGAGAAGCGGGAGAACATCGGGCGGCAGGAGGATACCCTGGAAAAGGCCAGAAAGGACAGCAATGTCTGCAGAAGGCTGTACGAACTGGTAAAGGGCACCACGGGAAACGGGAAAATTACGCTGGAGCAGTACATTCAGGCGGCCGGATTCGACGGAATCATTGCGGCGGCCAACAAGAGGCTCCTGCCGATGAGCGGCGGGCAGTATGAGCTTTTCCGTCAGGAGGATTCCGTCGGAAGGAAAACAGGAAATTTTCTGGATCTGGTGGTATTGGATCATTACACGGGGCACCGGAGACCGGTCGGGAACCTGTCGGGAGGAGAGAGCTTTCAGGCTTCCCTAAGCCTGGCGCTGGGATTGTCGGATACGGTGGCGGCCAATCTGGGCGGCATTCAGATGGATGCGCTGTTCATTGATGAAGGGTTCGGAACGCTTGACCGCAGGGCAATGGATTCGGCGATGGAGATTCTCACGAACCTGTCCGGAAAAGGAAAGCTGGTTGGGATCATCAGCCACAGAGAGGAGCTGGTGGAGAACATTCCGCAGCAGATCAAGGTCACCAGGACCCGGGGAGGCAGTACGATCCGGATGGAGGTGTGATGCGGACGGATCTTATCGACGCCGAGGATGTATTAACCGCAGGCAGGTGTTATAATGACGAGGTGCGTATCGATAAAGGATCACGAACGGGGTGAACAAATGGATTTATACGAGAAATTGGTCAACAAGGAAGAGAAGCTGGCTCTGGTGGGCCTTGGCTACGTAGGAATGCCCATTGCCGTTGCCTTTGCCAAAAAGATCAACGTCATTGGATTTGATTTTAATAAAGAAAAGATTGCCCGGTACAAGGAAGGTCAGGATCCGACCAACGAGGTGGGAGACGAGGCTGTGAAGGAGACCACCGTGGAATTTACGGCGGATCCCGCAAGACTGAAGGAGGCAAAATTCATCATTGTTGCGGTGCCGACGCCGGTCAACGATGACCACACGCCGGACCTTTCTCCCCTGGAGGGAGCCAGCCGATTCGTGGGGCAGAATCTGACGAAGGGGACCGTGGTTGTTTTTGAATCCACCGTGTATCCCGGCGTGACGGAGGAAACCTGTGTTCCCATCATTGAAAAGGAGTCGGGTCTTACGTGCGGCGTCGACTGGAAGATCGGCTACTCTCCGGAGCGCATCAATCCGGGGGATAAGGTACATCGCCTGAATACGATCACCAAAATCGTTTCGGGTATGGATGAAGAGACGCTGGATACCGTGGCGAAGGTGTATGAGCTGGTGGTGGATGCCGGTGTTCACAGAGCGGAGTCTATTCAGGTGGCGGAGGCGGCCAAGGTCATCGAGAACAGCCAGAGAGACATCAACATTGCCTTTATGAACGAGCTGTCGATTATCTTCCACAAGATGGGAATCGATACCAAGGCGGTTCTGGAGGCGGCGGGAACAAAGTGGAATTTCCTGAATTTCCGCCCGGGCCTGGTGGGAGGTCACTGCATCGGGATTGACCCTTATTACCTGACCTATCGCGCGGAGCAGTTCGGCTATCATTCGCAGATCATATTGTCCGGCCGGCGCATCAATGACGATATGGGAAAATACTGCGCGGAGAGCCTCGTGAAGCTGCTGATCCGCAATGATCTTCCGGTGAAGAATGCGAGAGTGGCGATTCTGGGCTTTACCTTCAAGGAAAATTGTCCGGATACCCGCAATTCCAAGGTCATTGACATCTATAAAGAGCTCCAGGAATACGGCATTACTCCGATGGTTGTGGATCCGCAGGCAGATGCCCAGGAGGCCAAAAGGCTGTACGGCATAGAATTCCGCACCATGGAGGATGTGAAGAACATGGATGCGGTTCTGATCGCTGTAAAGCACACCGATTTTGAAAATCTGACGCGGGAGAAGATCGCAGATTTCTACAATCCGGCTCATCAGACGAAGGTTTTCGTGGATTTGAAGGGAATGTTCGACAGAACATCCTTTGCTGCTCCGGAATGGGATTACTGGAGACTGTAAGCTGCAGCCGTTTGCTGCAGCTGTTCGGTGCAGGAGGGCCTGCATCGGATGATGCATCGGGCTTTGGCTTGCGGTGCAGAATCTGCAGCAAATGAGAAAGAGATGGCATACAGAGGTAAGGATGACAAATGAAGTTCTGATTACGGTCAGAGGATATGAGAATATGGACGGCTCCTGGGCGGAGCCGGTGGTGTCGAGTGCCCGCGGGAAGTATATCTTCCGCAGCGGGCACCATTTTGTATCTTATGAAGAGGAGCTGCCGGAGAGCGGCGGCAATACGCGCAGCATCATTAAATTTCGCCCGGGGTATCTGGGAATCACGAAGAAGGGGGCGCTGTCCTCGCAGATGGAGATGCTGCACAGGAAGCGCAGCCTTGCGGTATATGACACTCCGGCAGGCAGGCTGGAGCTGGAGCTGGAGGCGTCGAGCCTGACGCTCGTCGAGAGAGATAATTATCTGGAGGTACAGGCTGTGTATGAGCTGTATTCCAGGGGAGATGAGACGGAGCCGCTTCAGAGGCGGAAGGTGACGCTGACCGTGGAGCCTTCCTGAGATTTTCCCGTAGGAGCGGAGAATGTCCGGACGGCGGCGGTGTCCTTTCGGAGGGTGAGAGCCGTCTAAGAAGAAACCTGGCTGTGATGACGGAAACTTCCTGAAAGAAAGAGGATGGAGAGGAATGGAGAGCGAAATGGGAGAGCCCGTTCGTATTCTGCATATCGTGGGGGCCATGTACCCGGGCGGAATGGAGAATTTCATCATGAATCTGTACCGGCACATCGACCGGGAGCGGTTCCAATTTGATTTCATCGTTCATCAGAAAGGGGAAAATGATCTGTGCGGCGAGATTGAATCGATGGGGGGGAGGGTTTACCTTCTTCCGAGGCTGACGAGAGATCCGATCCGCAATCTGCGTGAGATTCGAAAGCTGGTGAGAGAGAATCACTATCCGGTGGTGATTCGTCACACGGCGAATGCATTGGCGGCACCGCAGCTTGCGGCTGCCAAATCCGCCGGTGCAGTCACGGTCTGTCATTCCCACAATGAGACAGATCCGCAGGCCGCCCTGCACAGGGCTGGGAGAATTCTGATGAGACATGCGGCAGATGTTCGTCTGGCCTGCTCCGAAAAAGCCGGAAGATGGATGTACGGCGATCAGAATTTTCAGATCATCCACAATGCCATCGATATGGAACAGTTCCGATATGAGGAACAGAAGGCACTGCCCATCCAAAAGGAGTTCGGGCTGGAGGGGAAGCATGTGTACGGCCACATCGCCAATTTCATTGCGTCGAAAAATCATGAGTATCTCCTGAGAATCTACCGCGGGATCGTGGATCTGGATCCGTCGGCGATATGTTTTTGCCTGGGGGAGGGAGATCTGCGGCCGCAGATTGAGGAGCAGATTCACGAGCTGGAGCTGGAGAAGCATGTGATTCTTACAGGAATTCGGAAGGATGTTCCGAATTTCATGTCCGCCATGGATGTTCTGATTTTTCCCTCGAAATTTGAGGGTCTGCCCCTGACCTTGATTGAGGCACAGGCGGCGGGTCTGCCGTCTCTGATTTCAGATACCATCACATCGGATGTTGTGGTGACAGAGGGAATTACGGAGAGGCTCTCGATTGAAGAGGATCCCATGATATGGGCAAGGCGGGCCGTGGAACTGGCCGGGAAAAGCGCTGCGGGCAGCGGAACGGGGCGCACCTGCCAGAGGGAGAGCATCGCGGCGGCGGGCTACGACATTGAACAGCTGACCGAATGGTATGAGGAATTTCTTCAAAAGCTGCTGCGGCGGTGACAGAGCGAACCGTTCATAGATCCGATCAGCCGCTGTCATGACCCGTCACCGGGTGATGGATGAGCAGCACATGATGGGGAAAGGGCATGATTACAACAAGAGAGGAACTGAATCGGGTTTTGGAGCTGGAGGCGAAGGTGTACGGCTATCGCTGGTATTATCGCCTTCCGGTGCGGCTGACAGAGGGGCAGATTCTGTATCAGCATGCAAGACGTCTCCGAATTGCGGAGTATGCGATGAATACGCATAAATGGAATCGGCACTATCATCTGCTGCGGCTGCTGCGGCTGCAGACAAGGTACGCACTGTCTATTCCTCTGAATGTGATGGGAGAGGGATTCTCGATTTCACACCTCGGGCCGGTCATTGTGAATGCGGGCAGCAGGATCGGCAGGAACTGCCGCATCCATCCCGGGGTCTGCGTGGGAGCAAACGGCGCAGAACCGCCCAGAATCGGGGACAATGTGTACCTCGGGCCAGGGGCCAAGGTGTTCGGTGATATTGATATTGCAGATGACGTCAAGATCGGTGCCAATGCCGTGGTCAACCGCAGCTGCCTGATAAGGGGAGCACATCTTGTCGGTGTTCCGGCCACGGCAGCGGGAGACAAAAAGACCGCGGGGACGTTGGACTGAGTGGGACAGATGGCTGCATGGATGAATGCGCAGATCCGTCAGGAGAGTGAGAAATGGATGAGATAAAGAGGGTACATATCATAGGAATGGGGGCGCTGGGACTGCTGTTCGGTGCTCCCATTGCGGAGTATCTGGGAGAAGGACAGCCGGTGTACGTCATGGATGCAGAGCGCGCTGCCAGGCACGGGAAGGAGAACTGGACCATCAACGGCAGGACAATTCATCCTGTGATGCAGACGCCGGAAGCAGCCTCTCTGGAGGGACCGGCTGATCTGATTCTGGTCGGTGTGAAATATCCGGCTCTTTCCTCGGCGCTGGAGACAATGGCATCTTCCGTGGGAGAAAATACCGTCATTCTGTCCATGATGAACGGAATTGACAGTGAGGAGATTCTGGGGGAGCGGTTCGGCCGGGAAAAGGTACTCTATACCATTGCGCAGGGAATGGATGCACAGCGCTACGGGTGTGCATTGAATTACACCGTGCAAGGAAAGCTGCACATCGGTGTTCCGAAGACGCCGGAGGAGCCGAAGGTCTATGAGGAGCGCAAGAAGCGCCTGGAGAGGGTTTGTCTCTTTTTTGATGCGGCGAAGGTTCCGTACGTTGAGGAGGCGGATATCCTGTATCGCCTGTGGAGCAAGTTCATGCTGAACGTGGGCTGCAATCAGGCCTGCATGGTATACGATGCCCCCTACGGGGAGGCTTTGGAACACGGGAGTGAGGCCTTCGCCATGACGGTCGGAGCGATGCGCGAGGTGTGTCTGCTCGCAAGGGCAAAGGGCATTGAGATCGGCGAAGAGGAGGTGGAGCAGTACATTGCTCTGGAGCGGACGCTGGATCCGAAGGCGCTTCCTTCTATGGGGCAGGATCGCAGACAGAAACATCCTTCCGAGGTGGAGATGTTCGCAGGTACGGTGATGCGTCTGGGAAAGGAGCTTGGAATTGAGGTTCCGATCAACGAATTTCTGTACCGGAGAGTAAAGGAGATTGAGGCAGAGTATTAACGGATCTGCCGTGGTTGGATCAACAGGTACAAGATGCAGCAATTCACAAGGCGAAAGGGAGGACAGTGCAATGCAGCTCAAAACAACGCAGGACGGTGTCACAGCATTGACGGCATACGGACTCTGCCGGGGATTGATTCAGGAAGAGGATCGTTATTATGCGGCGAATCTTTTGATGGAGGAGATGAAGGCAGCTCCCTCCTCTGACTTTGGACAGGGAGAGCTTCCCGGGGAAGAGGAGGTGCCTCCCCTGCAGGAAATTCTTGAGTTTCTTTTGGAGGATGCAGTCACAAGAGGCGTGATCGAGGACGGCATCGCCAGCCGCGATCTGTTCGACACGAGGCTGATGGGCTGCATAACGCCGAGACCGTCTGAGGTGGTGCGTGTTTTTCGGGAGGAGTATGAGAAGAGCCCCGAGGCGGCAACGGATTATTTTTACCGGCTTTCCTGCGACAGTGACTACATTCGTACCTATCGGGTTCGGAAGGATCGCAAATGGGTGACGAAGACCCGCTACGGAGAGCTGGACATCACGATCAACCTCTCCAAACCGGAGAAGGACCCGAAGGCGATCGCGGCAGCTCTGAAGAATAAACAGGATAAATATCCCAAGTGTCTGCTGTGTCCGCAGAATATGGGATATGCGGGACGGCTGGATCATCCGGCGCGTCAGACCATTCGGCTGATTCCTCTGGAGCTGGCGGGAAAACGCTGGTACATGCAGTACAGTCCTTACGTCTATTACAACGAGCACTGTATCGTGCTGTCGGGAGAGCACGTTCCGATGAAGATTGAGCATGATACCTTTGTCCGTCTCATGCAGTTCATGAAGCAGTTCCCGCACTACACGATCGGCTCGAATGCGGATCTTCCGATTGTCGGCGGTTCCATCCTGACGCATGAGCATTTCCAGGGCGGCCGTTATACCTTCGCCATGGAGCGTGCCGGAATTCGCAGAAAGGTGACGCTCAAGGGCTTTGAAGACATCGAGGCTGGGATCGTGGAGTGGCCGATGTCGGTGCTGCGCCTGGATGCCGAGGATCCGGAGCGGCTTGTTGCCGCGGCCGACAGAATCCTGGAGGTATGGAGAGGCTACAGCGATCCTGCAGCAGATATTCTGGCAGAGACGGACGGGACACCGCACAATACGGTGACGCCGATTGCGAGAATGCGGGAGGGGCGGTTTGAGCTGGATCTGGTGCTTCGGAACAATCGCACTACGGAGGAGTTTCCGCTGGGAATTTTCCACCCGCATCAGGATCTCCATCATATTAAGAAGGAAAACATCGGCCTAATCGAGGTCATGGGGCTTGCGGTTCTGCCGGCGCGGCTGCTGAAGGAAATGCAGCTTCTGAAGGAGACGATTCTGTGTGGTCAGGATGCGGCGGATGTGCCGGAGGTGTCCTCTCATGCGGACTGGATTCATGAGATTCTGGGGCGGCATACGGAGTATCAGCCGGAGCAGATTGCGGTGGCTCTGGAGAAGTCCGGACGGGAGAACGTCGAGGAGAATCTGGAGAAGCTTCTGCAGGAGGAGATCGGCCAGGTTTTTGCCAGGGTTCTGGAGGATGCCGGGGTCTACAAGGACAGTGAAGAGGGAAGAGCTGCGTTCCTGCGGTTCGTGGAAGCGATTTAGGAGAGCAGTCCGGCATGCAAGCCGGCCGGCTCATGCGTTTAGGCCGTCCAATGTCTGAGCATCTCCGCGAGTAAACTCGCAGATCTGCTCATCCGCTGGACGGCTTTTATAGTCACATATTTGACATAATTGAAATAATTTTGTAATATCTCTTCTCAAACAGTGCAAATCACGGGAAAGGAGTGGCTGTTTGAGGATCAAAAGTGAATTATTTCGGAATAGATGGCTGACGTTTTCCGGAGCGGTTTTCGGGGCGCTTGTGTTCACGATGACATCGGGATGTCCGGCGGTGACGCTGCAGGTATCTGCGGCAGAGGGGTTGGCCGCGGCGGTTTCATCTGCAGCCCAGACGGCATCGGGAACTGCGGCAGAGGCTGCGGTACAGGCAGCATCCGGGACAGCAGAAGCTGCATCGCAGGTGGTTTCTTCTGCGGGAGAGACGGCATCGCAGGTGATCTCCGATGCGGCACAGACGGCGGCAGGTTCTGCAGCGGATGCAGCGGAAGGTGCGTCATCCTCTGCCAAAGCGGCAGCTCAGACGGCGGAATCGGCGGCATCCTCTGCATCAGCGGCATCCGAGGCGGATGAGGAAACGACGGCGGGGGCTGTGGACATGGAGGTCATTCTGAATGATCCGGAGCTGTTCCAACAGTATTGCGAGCAGCTGACTCTTCAGGTGGAAGAACTGCAGCGTCAGCAGGAGGAAGCGAAAAAGGCAGCGGAAGCGGCCAGAGAGGAGCTTTCGAACCAGACGAAGAGCAAGACCTGGAAGGGAGCGGTTCTCAACAAGGTGAAGGGAATCGTGAAGGGCCCCAATGGGAAGGAAACGTATTACAACCTGAACATGAGCAAGATTGTTGCTGTTCTGCACAAGGCCGGATATGAAGGGGATTATTGGGTGCGCAAGGACGGAGTCAAGATGTTCGGCGACTATATCATGGTGGCGGCCAATTATTCCAGATATCATTACGGCACGATTGTGGAAACGAGTCTGGGAACCGGCATTGTGTGCGACACAGGGGATTTTGCAAAGTCATCCAGAGTGAGTCTGGACATTGCGACGGCGTGGTAGGAGTGCAGTGCTTCAGGGCCTGCAGGCGAAGGCGGAAAGGACGGATCTGTTTTCCGCGCAGCTTTTTCGCCAAATTTTGTATTACTTGCGACAAACCGCAGCAAAAGGAGCTTTTCCGATGGGGAAAGCTCTTTTTTTTTATTTTTTTCAGTGGTAAAGTACAACAGGATTGGATAGATTGTGATTATCTTAACAAATACCCTCTGCAGCATCGCTTCGTGGATTTAGAATTTCGGAAATCCTGAACTTCGAAGGACGGGGCGTGCGGATCATCGCTGTGAGAGGAATTTGTGAGAGAAAGAGAGGAGATGAGATCGTGGAAGAAATGGCAGCGGAGCTGAATGAAAGGCTGAATGTCGATGTCGCTTTTACGATTCCTGTTTTCGGAGGACTTCCAGTCAATGAGTCGGTGGTAGTCGGCTGGGTGGTGATCGCCATTCTGACCCTGCTGGCAATTTTCCTGACCAGGGGCATGAAGGTACGGAATCCGGGAAAACGTCAGCTCGCGGCGGAATTTATTGTAAGATGGCTGGACAGCTTCACCCTGGACATGCTGGGAGAAGAGGCAAAAGAGTACGGGCAGTATATTGCCACGGTTCTGCTCTTCATCGGTTTGTCCAACATCATGGGACTTCTGGGAATGAAGCCCCCGACCAAGGACATCAACGTCACGGCGGCGCTGGCGATCATGAGCATTGTTCTCATTGAAGCAGCCGGGATTCGCACGAAGGGGACAAAGGGATGGCTCAAGAGCTTCACACAGCCCATCGCCATCATCACCCCGATCAACATTCTGGAAATTTTCATTCGGCCGCTTTCTCTGTGCATGCGTCTTTTCGGAAATGTTCTGGGAGCCTTTGTCATCATGGAGATCATTGAATACCTGATACCGGTTGTCTTGCCGCTGGTGTTCAGTATGTATTTTGATATTTTCGACGGCTTCATCCAGGCGTATGTATTCGTGTTCCTGACGTCTTTGTTTATTGCAGAGGCCGCAGAGCCGCTGATGCCGGAGGAGCCCAAGGTGAAAAAGGTCAGAGCAAAGCGCAGGAAAAAGGTAAAGCAGGCTGCATAACAGCAGTCCTGTAAAAAAGAAATTCAAATCATTACGGATAGGTTAAGAACGGTTATTACACCAATTTAAGGTTAAGAGAATTCAGAGGAGGTACATCATGAAGGCAATTGGAGCAGGAATCGCAGCACTTGCATGCATCGGAGCGGGTATCGGTATCGGCATTGCAACTGCACATGCAGTAGATGCAATCGCAAGACAGCCGGAGGCAGATTCGAAGATTATGAAGAACCTGCTGCTGGGCTCAGCACTGGCAGAGGCAACCGCTATTTACGGTTTCGTACTGGGCATCCTGGTTCTGTTCATGTCCTAAGCAGGATATGCAGCACACGGGAAAAGAGGTAGATCAATGTTACGATTAGATATCAATATTTTGTGGACCGTCATCAATCTGCTGATCCTGTATGTTCTTCTTCGCAAATTTTTGTTTGCACCGGTGCACGGAATTCTGGACAAGCGCAAGGCTGAGATCGAGGCTGAGCTGCAGGAAGCAGCAGATACCAGAACGCAGGCGGAGGCTGTCAAGACGCAGTACGAGGAAAATCTTCAGCAGATTGCCGAGGAAAATGCAAAGAGCATTGCCGAGGCCAAGGCCAAGGCTGCGGTGGAATATGACCGCATCGTGGCAGATGCCGGCCAGCGGGCCGAGGGCATTGTTGCAGCCGCAAAGGAGAAGGCAAAGCTTGCAGCCCAGGAAGAGAAGCAAAAGGCAGAGAATGACATTGCCGATATGCTTAAGAATGTTGCAAGAGAACATGCAGCAAGCGCGGATGACAGTGAGCTGTTTGACCAGTTCCTGAAGAAGGCGCAGGACTGAGCAGGCATATCTAAAGGAAAATCAATATGAGTGAGAAGGTAAAGGCAGTCCTTCGCTGCGTGACGATGCCGAGTGCAGCTCAGCAGGAGGGATTCCGTAAATTCCTGGCCAGACAGTATAACGTGTCCGGCACGGCAGATATTGAGCTGGAGATTCAGCAGGAGCCATCTCTTGGAGGCGGCTTTGTTCTGGATATTGGAAGTGATGAGTACGACTGGAGCGTGAACGGGCGCGCCAGACAGATCGCAAACCGAATCGATGCGGCACTGGCGGGACGCGGGACGACATCTGAAAATGAGCCGATGATTCCCAAGGATCAGGTGGATGATCACGGCATCATGACCATTCTGCGCTCCGCAGCGGACGATTTTCGCGTAGAGGCGGAGAAATCTGAGGTCGGAACCGTTCTGACCGCAGGTGACGGTATTGTCACCATCGATGGTCTTTCCCACGCCATGTACGGAGAGATTCTGCTCTTTGACAACGGTGTAAAGGGAATGGTGCAGAACATCGAGACGGACTCCATCGGTGCGATTCTGTTTGATGAGGAAGGTACCATCGGTGAAGGAACGAAGGTGGTCGGCACAGGCAAAAAAGCCGGCATTCCGGTAGGCGACGAATATCTTGGCCGTGTTGTCAATGCATTGGGTGCTCCTATCGACGGAGGTGTTCCGATTCCGGAGAGAGGTTTCCGCAGCATTGAACAGCCGGCTCCCGGCATTGTGGATCGTCAGCCGGTAACGGTGCCTCTGGAAACCGGTATTCTGGCCATTGATTCGATGTTCCCCATCGGCCGCGGTCAGCGTGAGCTGATCATCGGTGACCGCCAGACGGGCAAGACATCCATTGCACTGGATACCATTCTGAATCAGAAGGGAAGAGACTGCATCTGTGTCTACGTTGCCATCGGACAGAAGGCATCGACCATTGCTTCTCTGGTTGAGACGCTCAGAAGACACGATGCGATGGAGTATTCCATTGTTGTGAGCTCCACGGCCTCGGATCCGGCACCCCTGCAGTACATTGCTCCCTATGCGGCCACATCTCTTGCGGAGTATTTCATGCACAAGGGAAAGGATGTTCTGATCGTCTATGATGATCTGTCCAAGCATGCCGTGGCATACCGCGCACTGTCTCTTTTGCTGGGTCGAAGCCCGGGACGTGAGGCGTACCCCGGAGATGTATTCTATCTGCATTCAAGACTTCTGGAGCGCTCGGCGCGCCTGAGCGAGAAGCTGGGCGGCGGCTCCATCACCGCGCTTCCGATCATTGAGACACAGGACGGCGATGTGTCGGCCTACATTCCGACCAATGTCATTTCCATCACGGACGGACAGATTTTCCTGGAGAGTGATCTGTTCTTTGCAGGGCAGCGTCCGGCCGTCAACGTGGGTCTGTCTGTGTCCCGTGTAGGCGGTGCGGCGCAGACGAAGGCAATGAAAAAGGCGGCAGGTTCGCTTCGTATCGATCTGGCGCAGTTCCGCGAGATGGAAGTCTTCACGCAGTTCTCATCCGATCTGGATGAGGCAACGACCAACCAGCTGCGGCAGGGAAGAGTTCTGATGGAGATGCTCAAGCAGCCGCTGGAGCACCCGCTCTCACCGGCTCGTGAGGTAGTGATCCTGTGGGCAGCTCAGAATCGCAAATTCCTTCATGTGGCACCGGCAGACGTTGCAGCGTACTGCAGTGATCTGTTTGCGTGGTTCGAGAAGGAACATCCGGAGCTGCTGGAACAGATCAGTGAGAAGGGCAAGCTGGAGGAAGATCTGCAGAAGGAACTGCTCGAGGCTGTGGATGAGTTTCAGGCACAGAAACAGGATGTAAAATAATGGGCTCTATTCGAGAGACGAGGGATCGCATCGAGAGCGTTCAGAGCACGCTTAAGATCACGAACGCCATGTATATGATCGCCTCGACCAAATTAAATAATGCGAAGCGGGCACTGGCGGAGACAGAACCGTATTTCTATGCGCTGGAGGCGATGCTGCAGCGAGTGATCCGCCATCTGCCTGCGGAATGCGTGCATCCTTACATTGAGGACCGCAGCGAGCTGGAGGGCAAGCACCTTCGCCGTGCGGTGATCTGTGTGACGGCAGATAAGGGACTTGCGGGCTCCTACAACCACAATGTGGTGAAAATGACCGAGGAAGGACTGCGTCTGGACACGAATGACCTGCTGTTCGTGGTAGGTGAATTCGGAAGGCATTATTTTGAATCCAGACACATCCACGTGGACGAGCAGTTTCATTACACTGCGCAGAAGCCTACTCTGTCCCGGGCAAGACAGATTGCTTCCCGCATGCTGGAATTGTTCCGGAATCACGAGGTGGACGAGGTGTATATTATCTACACCAGAATGAAAAACTCGGTGGAGTTCGTTTCGGAGTCCATGCAGCTTCTGCCGCTGGTGCGTCTGGACAGCAGCCTTGCAAGGAGCCTCGGCGCGATTCACGTAGAGGATTTTGCACTGGAGCCGAGTCCGGAGGTCCTGCTGGATAATATCATTCCGGATTTTCTGTCGGGATACATCTATTCTGCTTTGGTGGAGTCTTATGCATCGGAGCATTCCGCGCGGATGCAGGCCATGGATGCGGCTAACAAGGCAGGACAGAAGCTGGTTCAGGAGCTGTCGATTCAATACAATCGCCAGCGGCAGGGGCAGATCACGCAGGAGATTACAGAAATCGCAGCCGGAGCCAAGGCAAGAGCCAGACAGCAGCAGCATGCAAAAGAGGCGGCGAGAAAGCGGCTGGCGCTGCAGTGAGAAAGTTCTGTGCGCAGGTTCGGGTCGGAGGACAGAAGGCCCGGGAAGGACGGCGTGCAGACAATAGCGCGATTTGGAGGAGATTATGCAAATCGGTAAGATTGTACAGGTCATGGGACCTGTTGTGGACGTACAATTCGAAGAGAAGCCGCTCCCCATCATCAACACAGCTCTCCAGGTGGACAACCACGGGGAGAAGGTTGTGATGGAGGTGGCACAGCATATCGGCGGCAATACCGTCCGCTGCATCATGCTCTCTGCCAGTGAGGGTCTGCAGAAGGATATGCCGGTTATGTCTGAGGGACACGGCATTGCGGTCCCTGTCGGAAAGGGAACGCTGGGACGTCTGTTCAATGTGCTGGGTGATGCCATTGATGCCAAGGGACCGGTGGAAGGAGAGCGCTGGGAGATTCACAGAAAGCCTCCGAAATTTACGGATCAGAGTCCGGTGCAGGAGATTCTGGAAACCGGAATCAAGGTGATCGACCTGATTGCACCTTACGCGAAGGGCGGTAAGGTCGGCCTCTTCGGCGGTGCCGGTGTCGGCAAGACGGTGCTGATTCAGGAGCTGATTCACAATGTTGCAACGGAACATGGTGGATATTCTATTTTTACCGGCGTAGGAGAGCGCTCCCGCGAAGGCAATGACCTTTGGAGTGAAATGACGGAATCCGGCGTCATCAAGAACACCGCCCTGGTGTTCGGACAGATGAATGAGCCGCCGGGATCCCGTATGCGAGTGGCGGAGACAGGACTGACCATGGCGGAATATTTCCGCGATGTGGAGCACAAGGACGTTCTGCTGTTCATCGATAATATCTTCCGTTTCGTGCAGGCAGGCTCCGAGGTGTCCGCTCTTCTGGGACGCATGCCCTCGGCCGTCGGCTATCAGCCGACACTTGCGACGGAGATGGGCGAGCTGCAGGAGAGAATCGCATCGACCAGAAGCGGTTCCGTCACTTCTGTGCAGGCGGTCTATGTGCCGGCCGATGACCTGACGGATCCGGCACCGGCAACGACCTTCGCTCATCTGGATGCTACAACGGTACTGTCACGTAAGATCGTGGAGCAGGGAATTTATCCTGCTGTGGATCCCCTGGAATCCTCCTCCCGTATTCTGGAGGAGAGCGTTGTCGGCAAAAAGCATTATCAGACGGCACAGGCGGTTCTGCAGACCTTGCAGAAATATAAAGAGCTGCAGGATATCATTGCCATCCTCGGTATGGAAGAGCTTTCGGAAGAGGACAAAAAGACGGTGTACCGTGCGCGCAAGATCCGTAATTTCCTGTCGCAGCCTTTCTCTGTGGCAGAGCAGTTCACAGGTATTCCCGGACAATATGTCCCTCTGGAGAAGACGATTGACGGCTTCCAGGCAATTCTGGGCGGTGAAGCGGATCAGTATCCGGAAAATGCGTTCTTTAACTGCGGCACCATCGATGATGTGGTAAGAAAAGCAGAGGAAGCGTAAGGGGTGCGGGTGCCGTGTGTCCGCGGACGGCCGGTATCGGAATTCGGCCGATGACAAAGACATGCGCAGCTGCCCTGATTCAAGGCATCCGTCGGATGCAGGTTAGAGGTAATTATGGCAGAATCCAACCAATTCTATCTGCGCGTGATTGCGGCGCAGAAGATTTTCTATGCAGGCCCTGCAGCGTGCCTGGTGGTGAATACCGTGGATGGCTTCACCTCGTTTCTGGCACATCATTGCCAGTCCATGGTGGCGCTGTATCCGGGTGAGCTGTCCGTCAAAAAGCCGGACGGTACATGGGTTTCCGGTATTGCAGGTGTGGGCTCCATGATTTTCGCCAACAACCGTGCAACGGTTCTGGTGGAGACCTGTGAGTCGCCGGAGGAAGTGGATGTGCGCCGCGCCGAGGAGGCTCTGGAAAGAGCACAGGAGCGTATGCGTCAGCATCAGAGCATGCGGGAATATCATATGACGCAGGCGGCAATGGCGAGAGCTTTGACGAGACTGAAGCTTACGAACAAGGGAACCGGCGTCGGGAACTGAAGCCGGCAGATGCAAGGCCCGGCAGTGGAGGTTCGGCTTGAGGAAGTGCCGGTCGGACCGCCTGCGGCAGTTTTGGGACTTTTGACATTTCGTGCATTCGATTCGCTGTCAGAAGTGGGCGATATGATTCTTGTATCATAAGGGTGCATCTATTACAATCAGCAGTAAATCTGCTCCTTTGAGAGCGGGTTTACTGCTGATTTTGTTTGTCCGAAAGGGTTCGTATTTCAACATGATGTCCGGCTGCGCGGGTACGGCTTCCGTCACATATGCGTCTCGGGCTCGGTCATGCGCCGGATGGAACGTGCGTCGCGCCCGACCCGAGAACGCCTAAGTTCCGTCTGCCTGTACCCGCGCAGCCGGGCGGCATGTTTTCCGAACAGGACGGTGTCCCGACAGAAATTATTGGATGATCATTTGAGAAGGTTATTTGACAGAATATGAAGATGAAAGAATGGATTTGCAGTAAAACAGGTGTGAAGTGTGCTCTGGCACTGGTTCTCCTGGGAACCGTGCTGATGGAAAACCCCGCATCCGTCTTAGCGGCCGGCAAGGCGGATGGAGTGACACAGACGTTAGCCGGGACCTCGAAGAATGCTGCCCCGCAGGCGAAGGTCTCACTTCTCTCGGATGCAGAGGCCGATGCGGCTGAGCAGGGACTCTTCACGGTGCTCAACAGTGACCGGACGCGCATCATCAATTGCGGCGCAGCAGAAGACTCCGGCGTGCGGTATCTGAGCATGGCAGGCGGGCAGGAGAGAGCAAGTGCGTGGAATGTGACCTTCACGCTGCCCTCCGGGACGTCTTCCGACGGTACCCAGACGGCGGCGGTGAACCTTACGCTGAAGGATGCCATGGCGGGAAGAACGCTGCGGGAAGGAGAAAGCCTTCAGGCCTTCTACGACAACGGAAGCGGCGTATATTACAGGGTGCCCACCGCTGTGACACAAGATGCGGTATCGATGACGATTCCGGTTCTGACAGCATCGGATCACCAATATCTGATCCTTGTGATCACGAGCGGCTCCTGGCGCCCCGGCTACGGCTATGATTACCTTGCCATCGGCAACAGCATTACGCTGCACCCGAGGCAGAGCTATTGGCCGGATGCCATGGGAATGGGGGCGACCACTCTGAATCAGGATTATTATCATCTGGTTTCCGCAAGCCTTTCGGAATCCGCCGCAAGGCAGGGGAGATCCTACAACAGCGCAGCACTCAACTATGCCATCTGGGAGATTAACAGCGGTGCGAGAGAGGATGTCCTGTATCTTCTGGATCCGTATCTGTCCAAATATCTGGAGCTGATCACCATTCAGCTGGGAGAAAATGCAATTCCGGACGCGTCCGGTTTTGCGGAGGATTTTCCGAAGCTGATTGCGTATATTCGCGAAAAGGCACCCAACGCGCAGATTGTGATCGTGGGCAATTTCTGGAATTGTGATGTGGAGACCGCAGTGAAGCAGCAGTGTGCGGCATCGTATGGCCTCTCCTATGCGGATCTGTCGGACATTTCCGTGCAGCCGTACGTCACCACTGCGAGCTCGCCCTATGTGTTCGGCAATGAACTGGCCTACGATGCCAATGGTGTCGGTCATACCTGCAGCAAGGAGGCGGTGAGCTGCCATCCGAACAATGCCGGAATGCAGGTAATTGCACAGCGCATTCTGCAGGCGGTGAAGAACTGACGGCGCAGTGACGCATCGAGGTTTTTCCGAAGCAAAAATCAGGATGTGGATGCTGAATCAATACGATTCGGTAAAAAGCACCGGCTGCCGGAAAGGATCCTGAGAGGAGGGCTTCATATGGATTTCCGTTCACTGAAATATTTTGCCGTGGTGGCACAGGAATTGAATTTTACGAGAGCAGCAGAGAAGCTGAACATGAGTCAGCCGCCCCTGTCCAATCAGATCAAGACGCTGGAGGAGGATCTGGGAGTGCAGCTGTTCATCCGCGGCAAGCGTCATCTGCAGCTGACGGAGGCAGGCAGCCTTCTGCTGCACCGCACCAATCAGATGCTGACACTGGCGGATAAGACAAGAGCAGATCTGGCACATATGGAGAGCGGTCTGTGCGGCACCATTTCCCTCGGCATGGTGGAAGGAAGGGCTCCTTACATTGCGGCCCGCTTCATTGCAGGCTTTCGGGAAGAGTACCCTATGGTGAAATACCAGATGTGGAACGGCAGCTCCGATGATGTTCTGGAGCATCTTGCGAGGGGACTTTCCGATCTGGCGGTCATTGCCTATCCCTTTGACAACGAGCATCTGGGCAGCATTGTCATCGGAAAGGAGCCGTGGATTGCCATCATTCCGAAGGATCACCCTCTGGCACAGCAGGAGGGCAGCGAGGTGACGCTCTCTGAGCTGGCCGAGTATCCTCTGATTGTTCCGAGACGAAGCTCCCGAATCGAGGCGATCATCAAATGGTTTGACGGAATCGGGAAGGAGCCGGATATTATCTGCGAAATGTCCAACTATATTGATGCCGTGGCTTTGACGGAGCAGAACGTCGGGATCAGTATTTTCCCGCAGACCACGTATACACCGAATGTTCATGTGGTATCCAAGGTCATCACGGAGCCTGCCAAATATGTGGAATATGTTCTGGTGTGGCCCAAGGAGCAGCGGCTGAGCCCGCTGGTACAGGAATTCGTGAACTATGTGTCGGATTTCATGGAGGAGGACCGCATCCACTCGAAGCGCTTCCAGGTGAAGGAGCACGAATTCGTCATTCCGGAAGGGGCAGAGATCCTGTAGCCGGCCGGTGTGGGATAAGACGCGTACAACGCTTGTAATGAATCATAAAAAAGAATATTCTGTATTACAGAGAGCAGCTTTTACGGTCAGAGCCGCAGCATCCGGAAGGTGTGCTGCGGCTCTGGTTGGTGAAGGCAGAATTTGGGCAGACCAGAAAGAAGCAGCAGGAGCAAAGGGGAAAAGACGATGAGAAAATGGTCAAGGTCAATTTATCAGCCGGGACTGCCTTTGTACGGCAGCACGCGTGTTACCGCATCGAGGGAGCATATTCAGCTCTCGAAGGAGGCGGCCAAGGAAGGGATGGTTTTGCTGAAGAATGAAAATCACCTTCTGCCGCTGCAGCCGGGGACACGCATTGCTCTGTTCGGCAAGGGAACCTTTGATTATGTCAAAGGGGGCGGCGGCTCCGGTGATGTTACGGTGCCCTATGTAAAGAATCTTTATGACGGCTTCCGCGAGCATTCGGAGCTCGTTTCCGTGGATGAGGAGCTGGCGGCATACTACCGGAACTATGTGGAGAAATGCTATGCGGAGGGGGGGATTCCCGGCATGATTCCGGAGCCGGAACTGCCGGAGGCACTTCTTCGGAAGGCCGCTGCGGTCTGCACCACAGCGGTTGTCTCCATCAGCCGCTTTTCCGGCGAGGGCTGGGACAGAAAGTCTGAGCTGGGGGCGCCGGGGGAGTACGCCTGCGACGATAAAAAGCTGATGGAGCTGCAGAATACCATCTTTGCCCGGAGTGATTATTATCTGACCCCGGCAGAGGAGAAAATGCTGCAAAAGGTGACCGCCTCCTTTGACAGGGTTGTGGTTGTCATGAATGTAGGCGGCATGGTGGCGACGGACTGGTTTTCCGGAAACAATGCCATCGAAAGTGTGCTCATGGCGTGGCAGGGAGGCATGGAAGGCGGCGCAGCTGCAGCAGAGCTGATCCTGGGCATCGGGAACCCTTCCGGAAAGCTCGCGGATACCTTTGCGAAGCGCCTGGAAGATTATCCTTCCACGGCAGGCTTCCATGCGTCCGGCGATTATGTGGACTACACGGAAGACATTTATGTCGGTTATCGGTATTTTGAGACGCTGCCGGGAGCTGCCCGGAAGGTGGTGTATCCGTTCGGATACGGCATGAGCTATACGACATTTTCGATCACCGATGTGCAGACACAGGTGGTGCCCGGAGAGCCGGACCCCGGGGCGGAGACCGCAGATGGTCCCTGTAAAGAGAGCGGGGATGTGATTCACGTTCAATTGTGCGTGACCAACACCGGGGATTCTGCCGGAAAGGAGGTTGTGCAGCTGTACGTCGGTGCACCGCAGGGTGTTCTGGGAAAGCCGGCAAGAGAACTGAAGGCGTATCAGAAGACCAGACTCCTGCAGCCGGGAGAGAGTCAGCAGATCATCCTTACCGTGAAATCCGGGGATCTTGCCAGCTACGATGACCTCGGCAGGATCTGCAAATCTGCATGGGTGCTGGAGAAAGGCTCCTATGCGTTCTATCTCGGAACAGATGTGCGCTCCGCCGTGGAACTGGAGGATCATTATGAGGTGGCAGAGGATCGGGCTGTGCGGAGATTGACGAGCCGCATGGCGCCCACGCAGCTGGAGTGCAGGCTTCGCGCAGACGGAAGCTATGAGAACCTTCCGATGGGAGAGCCCAATGATCCGGATGCTGACGGTCTGGAACGGCTGACCCTCGATGAAACGGAAGGCTGCACGCCGGGGGTGCGCTTCCGGCCGCGCGGATTCACGGAATGGACAGGGAAGGACAATGGACTGCCGAAGCTTCTTGATGTTGCAGAGGGCCGGGTGAGCCTGGATGATTTTATTGCGGCCCTGTCGGATGAGCATCTGGCAGCACTCCTCGGAGGCCAGCCCAACACAGGTGTTGCCAACACGTTTGGTTACGGGAATCTTCCGGAATACGGAATTCCGAATATCATGACGGCAGACGGACCTGCAGGTCTGCGCATTCAGCCGGAGGTCGGCGTTGAGACGACGGCTTTTCCCTGTGCAACGCTCCTTGCCTGCACATGGAATCCGGAGATGACGTACGCCGTAGGACGCACCGGCGCCGAAGAGGTGAAGGAGAACAACATCGGCGTGTGGTTGACTCCGGCGGTCAATATACACAGAAGTCCTCTGTGCGGGCGCAATTTTGAATATTATTCCGAGGATCCTTATCTGACAGGCAAACAGGCGGCCGGGATGGTGAAGGGCATTCAGAGCTGCGGAATTGCGGCCACGGTGAAGCATTTCGCCCTGAATGACAAGGAGACCAACCGCAAGAACTCCGATTCGAGAGCTTCTGAGCGGGCAATCCGCGAGATTTATCTCAAACAGTTTGAGATCATCATCAGGGAGGCGAATCCCTGGAGCGTTATGTCCAGCTACAACATCATCAATGGACATCGTGCTTCCGAGAATAAGGATCTGCTGGTCGGAATCCTGCGCGATGAGTGGGGATATGACGGCATGGTGACCACCGACTGGTGGACCTTCGGAGAGCATTACAAGGAATGTGCGGCAGGGAATGATGTCAAGATGGGAGCGGGCTTCCCGGAGCGTGTGATGGAGGCCCGGGAGAAGGGACTTATCACAAGACATCAGATGGAAACGGCGGCCCGGCACATTCTGACGCTCATTCTGCGGGTGGAATGATACAGGAGGGAGCACCTCTTTTATCAGCTACTTGCCAGAACGGACAATCTATGGCATGATATTTGTGTTCCGGAGCGGAACATTTGTCTGTGTACCAGAGACGGCACACCTCCTGCGAGGTATGCCGTCTTTTTTGTTTCCTTTTGTTTTACGGCAGCAGCGGCAGAGCACAGACGGTTTTGAAAACGTGCATCTATGTGAGAGGGAGTTGTTTTATGTTGGAGAAAATAGCATCCGTGAACGGTGTGGTAAACGGATTCGTATGGGGAATCCCCATGCTGATCCTGCTGGTCGGAACCGGCATTCTGATGACCAATCTGACCGGCTGGTTTCAGCTGTCGCATTTTGGCTACTGGTGGAAGAAAACCGTCGGAGGAATTCTTCACAACAAGGAGGTTACGGAGCACACCTCAAAGGAGGATCGTCAGATCACACAGTTCCAGAGCCTGTGTACGGCTCTGGCGGCAACCATCGGAACCGGCAACATCGCAGGTGTTGCAGCAGCCATTGCAAGCGGCGGACCGGGTTCCATCTTCTGGATGTGGGTCGTTGCCTTTTTCGGCATGATGACCAACTATTCGGAGAATGTGCTGGGTATTTTTTACCGCAGGAGGAACAGCAAGGGAGAGTGGTGCGGCGGTGCCATGTATTATCTGAAGGATGGTCTCGGCTCCAAGAAATACGGCAGACACATCGGCCCCATTCTGGCGGTTCTGTTCAGTATTTTCTGCGTTCTTGCCTCCTTCGGTATCGGCAACATGAGTCAGGTCAACTCCATCGCGGTGAATGTAAAGAGCGCATTCGGAATTCCCACGCTGTGGACCGGAATATTCCTGATGGTGATCGCGGGTGTCGTCATTCTGGGAGGACTCAAGAGAATTGCCTCCGTTACGGAGATGCTGGTGCCTTTCATGGCCATTGCATACGTTGTGCTGGCACTCATTGTTGTGCTGACGCATGTCTCCATGCTGCCGGCAGCAGTGGCAGCCATCTTTAAGGGCGCTTTTGCAATGAAGGCTGTCGGCGGCGGAATTGTGGGCGCCGGCGTGAAGCAGGCTGTCACCTGGGGCATGAAGCGCGGTGTGTTCTCCAATGAGGCGGGGCTTGGCTCCTCCGTTATGGTTCACTCCACATCCAATGTGAAAGAACCCGTGATGCAGGGAATGTGGGGAATTTTCGAGGTATTCGCAGACACCATCGTGGTGTGCTCTCTGACGGCGTTCGCCATTCTGTGCTCCGGCGTTGTGAATCTGGAAAACGGAACGATGATTTCGGATGCAGAGAAAACAGCACTCGTCTCGGAGGCCTTCGGCAAGACCTATGGGGCCTTCGGTGCCAAATTCATTGCAGTAGCAATTCTCCTGTTCGCCTTTTCCACTGTCCTTGGCTGGAGCATTTACGGCACCAAGGCAATTGAGTACCTTCTGGGAGAGAAGGCCGTTGTTGTTTACAAGGCTGTTTTCGTCGTATTCATCGTATGCGGCGCAACCATGAATCTGGAGCTTGCATGGGATCTGTCCGATACCTTCAACGGCCTGATGGCCATTCCGAACCTGATCGGCGTGCTGGTTCTGTCCGGAACGGTTCGCAAGATCACGAAGAACTATGTGGACCGCAATTTCCGCGGGAAGGATGTTGCGCCGATGTATTCTGCCTTTCCGGATGTGCAGAAAGCACAGGAGCAGGATATGTAGTCGGTTTCGAATAACTGCGGCAAAAAAATCTCAGTGCAGGTTTCTGCACTGAGATTTTTTGCTGCGATTTTAATTTTTATCGGAGATGGCCTGCAGGAAGGCTCTGGTCCGCTCCATCTGCGGATGCTCGAAAAATTCCCGGGAAGGGGCCTCCTCCACCACAATGCCGCCCGCCATGAAGAGCGTGCGTGTGGAAATGTTCCTTGCAAAGCCAAGCTCGTGCGTCACCACGAGCATCGTGCGGCCCTCTTCGGCAAGCTGACGCATGACACTGAGGACCTCACCGGTCAGCTCCGGATCCAGAGCGGAGGTGGGTTCGTCAAAATAAATGATTTCGGGGTCGGTTGCCAGCGCTCTTGCAATGGCAACGCGCTGCTGCTGTCCGCCGGAGAGCTGGTTTGGATAGTGGTTCATGCGATCCTGCATACCGACCTTCTCGAGTGCAGCCACGGCAATGGAATGAGCTCTGGCTTTGTCCATTTTCCGTGCGATGACCAGTCCCTCGGTCACATTCTGCAGCGCGGTTTTGTTGAGGAACAGGTTGTAATTCTGGAATACAAAGGCAGTTTTCTTTCGAATCTCGGCGACCTCCTTGTGGGAAATGTGAGCCAGATCATGGCATTTTCCGTCGAAGGTCAGTGTCCCGCTGTCGCTGGTCTCCAGAAAATTGATGCAGCGAAGGAAGGTAGTTTTGCCGCCGCCGGACGGGCCGAGGATGGCAATTACCTCTCCCTTGTTCACAGATAAATGAATTCCCTTCAGAACCTGAGTGGTTTTATCGAAGGATTTATGCAGATTGTCTACTTCCAGTATGGACATGCCGTGCTCCTCTTTTCCTCTTGTTGTCATCGCTTCCCGTAGGATCCAAGCTTTCGTTCTCCGATGCTCTGGAGTTTTGTCAGAACCGTGGAGAACAGAAGATAGATGGCCGCCACCTCCAGATACAGAGCCAGAGGCTCGTAATAGACAGCGTTGATGCGCTGCGTTGTCATGAACATTTCCGTGACGGTGATGTTGGCGGCAAGGGACGTGTCCTTCACCATGGAGATCAGCTCGTTGAACAGTGTGGGGAAAGCGGTGCGCAGAGCCTGGGGCAGAACGATGCGCCGGACGATCTGTCCCCAGTTCATGCCGACGCAGAAGCCGGCCTCCAGCTGTCCGGAGGGGACGGCCTCCAGCGCTGCCCGTATGGTTTCCGCGGCATAGGCGCCCTCATTGACGGCGAAAACCAGGACGGCTGCAGGAAACGCATCGATGAGGATGCCGACCTTCGGCAGACCGTAATACACGACAAAGAGCTGCACCAGAAGCGGCGTCCCGCGGATGATCCAGATGTAAACTCTTGCGATCGGCCGGAGGATCCGGATGTTCGCAAATTGAACCAGGGCGGTCACCGTTGCGATGACCAGTCCGAGGGCAAAGGCCAGAACGGTCAGCGGTATCGTGTAGAGCAGCCCGGGAATCAGTATTTTCGGAAAAGATTGGATCAGAATGTTCAGCAGACGTTCGTTCATGGTTTCCTCAAAAATCGGTGTTATGGTATGTCATGCGGATTATAGCACATCAGGGTTTTGCAGCGACAGCTGATCAACAATTTGCAGGGGCATGGTATGATGATCTGGTATGCATTTTATCGAGGAAGCGGTATGAGCTGCGAAGCCGGAGTCCCAAGGAAAGGACCCTGCGAACGTTAGAGGACAATAATATGAAGCAGACGATAGAGAAGCTGGAGAATAAAAAGATTCTGATCTGGGGCTATGGCCGGGAAGGCAAATCCACAGAGAAATTTATTCGGGAATATTGTCATCCCGTCTCAGTGGAGATCTTTGAGGGAAAGCGGGAAGATGTGCAGGACGAGAAATACGACTATATTTTCGTGAGTCCCGGAATCTGCTTTGAGGAGGATGCGCCGCTTTTTGACAACGCAAAATTCACCTCCCAGACAGAGCTCTTTCTGGAGGAGTTCGGAGCACAGACCGTAGGAATTACAGGAACAAAGGGAAAGTCCACCACAAGTGCCATGCTGTATAAGGTGCTGGATGCCTGCAGCGGTCATAAGACCTTCCTTATGGGCAACATCGGAAGGCCCTGTCTGGATTATCTGGCTGAGATGGAGGAAGACTCCGTTGCTGTTTTTGAACTGTCCTGTCACCAGTGTCAGAGACTGCAGGCAGATCCGCACGTGGCGGTTTTTCTGGATTTATATGAGGATCACCTGGATCGTTATCACGAGATGGCGCATTACTGCGATGCCAAAAGCGGGATTACCAAACATCAGACGAAGGAGGACCTCCTGTTCGTGGGGGCGAATGTTCCCCTGCTGAAAACAGAGGCTGCCGTGACCACGGTGGTTCTGCCGGAGGGAGAGCATTATGACCTGCTGATCCCCGGTGACCACAATCAGCTGAATGCGGAATTCGTCAGGGAAATTGCCTGCGGCGTGTACCACTGCGACGAGAAAGCGGTCCGAAAGGTACTGTCAGGCTTCGGCGGACTGCCGCACAGACTGGAGAACTGCGGCTGCATCGACGGGGTTACGTATTACGATGATTCGATTTCCACCATCCCGGAGGCCACCATCCGGGCAGTGACCAGTGTGAACAACACGAAAACCGTTCTGGTGGGCGGCATGGACCGGGGAATCGATTATGATATCCTGATTGACTTCATCAAGGGGCATCCGGAGTATCAGTTCATTCTGGCCTACGCCTCCGGCAGACGGATTCTGGAATCGGTGGAGGGCTGCTCGAATGTTCATTATGTGGAGGATCTCGCAGCGCAGGTGAAGCTGGCAAGGCAGCTGACACCGAAGGGCGGCGCAGTGGTGATGTCGAATGCGGCGGCTTCGTATGGGTATTTTAAGAATTTTGAGGAGCGGGGCGATGTGTTCCGGCGGCTGATTCATGAGAACGCGGATTGCCGCTGAAAGAATTCAGGCAGCAAAGGCGGTGCGTATGGTGAGAATCCCATCCGTGGGTGACAGGTAAGAGGAATTGCAGCGATGATGTATTGGTTTTGTTTTGTAATATGTTTCAGCGCCTCCGTCGTGGGTGCAATCTGCGGGATCGGCGGCGGTGTCATCATCAAGCCGATTCTGGATGCGCTGGGCCTGTTCGATGTCACAACAATCAGCTTCCTGTCGGGATGTACGGTGCTGTCGATGACAGCTTATTCTGTGATCCGCAATTTGATCAGCAAGACGCTGCAT
>CAVAJA010000116.1:0-15851 GCA_963588615.1 Lachnospiraceae bacterium
TCCAGAATCATTGCCCGCACCACACCGGCGCGGCGGTACGCTCTTTTCCATGGCGTTCCGAAATTTTTCATACTCCTCCGATCCGAGGAGCTGCAGCATCCGCCTCTCAAAAGCTGCCGGCAAGATCATGCTCATCCTGTTGTCTTCCTCATCTTTATTCAATCATCCAGAATCATTGCCCGCACCACACCGGCGCGGCGGTACGCTCTTTTTCCTGCTCCCATCCCGATTCTGCGGATTGTATATTCCTCCGGGAGATTCTTCGCCGTGGCAAGGGCTGCCGCCGCGGCCGCGCCCGTAGGAGTCACGAACTCCCCCGCATCCGGAATTTTATGGAGCCGCAGTCCATAGCTTTCCGCAATGGCTGCCACTGCAGGAACCGGAACCGGCAGAACACCATGCCGGCAGCGGACGGTTCCGCAGCCTTCATACAGCACCGGCACAATGACATCGGTAATATTCTCTTTCTCTCTCAAATCCTCATAGCACACCGCGATGGCAATGATATCCACGATGGAATCGATTGCTCCCACCTCGTGAAAATGCACCTCCTCCAGCGGTTTCCCGTGGACCTTTGCCTCTGCCTCCGCCACGATGCGGAAGATTTTTTTTGCGAGTTCCCTCGCACCTTCTTCCATCTTCGCCGCATCGATGATGGCATAGACCTCCTTCAGAGATCGATGCTCATGATGATGGTGCGCATGGCTGCCGCCAGCCTCTTCATGCGCTCCCGCCTCCTGCGTGCCGTAGAGATATTCCATGTCATGGTCATGATTCTCATGCTCTGCGTCCAGAATCACATCAAAATCGCAGGCCTCGACGCCGCTTTTGGACACCGCAGTGATCTTTGTCGTGAAGCCGCCTGCAGGAATGCTCTGCAGCACAGTTTCCAGTTTCTTCCGATCTGCTCCCAGATCCAGCAGTGCACCAACGGTCATATCACCGCTGATGCCTGAATAGCACTCCAGATAAAGCTTGCTCATGCTCTTCCTTTCAAAATTGGTCGTATCCGTTCCGCTCCCATCTATTTTTTCCTGACGGAGTATCCGAATTTGCCGAGCTTCTCCCCCAGTGTGAAATACTCTCCGTGAGAATAGGCGATCAGATCTGCCTTTTCCAGGTCGAGGCGTCCCTTCTCATCCAGAAGTGCAGCATCGATATCCGTCGACAACACCTCCGCCACATACATGTCATGGCTTCCCAGCTCCAGTTTGCTGCGCACAATGCATTCCAGACACACCGGACTCTCCTGAATTCCCGGTGTCTTTATATGCCTCGAGGCAAGCGGTGTCAGGTTCATTTCCTTCCATTTATCGACATCCCTTCCGCTCTTGACTCCGACCCAATCCGTCGCATACGCAAGATCACGTGTGGTGAGGTTGATGACGAACTCTCCCGTCTCCTCGATATACTCATGTGTCAGCCGGGAAGGACGAACAGAAATCGACACCATGACAGGATCCGAGCAGACGGTTCCCACCCATGCTGCCGTCATCATATTGGTTTTCCCTTCCTTGTTCGATGCCGTGATGATCGCGGCCGGAACCGGATAGAGCAGATTTGATGGTTTCCAGTATTCTCTAGACATAACAGATCTCCTTTCGATTCCTTCATTCGTGTTATAATCATAAGATGTGTTGATATCATCACAGTATAACACACCTACAAAGATATTATTTTCGGAGAACCTCATCCATGTCATTTACAATGTTACCGTACAACCGCCGGAAAGGTGCGGACTCCGGCGTCAAATGTCCGATGTCAGGACACGGCCTGTCCGCCGTTCTTCTGCTGTCTGCAATTCTTCTGTTCCTTCTGCTGCAGCTCTCACCCATTCGGGTTTTCGCCGTCTCCAACACGGTATCCTTCAATGCCAACGGCGGAAAGGGAGAGATGGATTCCGTAGTCCTGACTGCCGGAAAGGATTCTCTTCCCGCCTGCACCTTCACCCGCTACGGCTATGTGTTCCGCGGCTGGATGACCAACCCCTGCGGCACAGAATGTGAATACGAGGACCAGACCACGCTGCCGGAGGATGCCGGCAGTATGACGCTCTATGCCCTCTGGGAGCCTCAGATGTACATCATCCACTACGAAGGCAACGGCTCCACCTTCGGTGATATGGAAGATTCCTACGGCATCTATGACCAGAAGACCTTCCTGTCCGGCAATCTGTTCAGCCGCACCGGCTATCGATTCAACGGCTGGATCAACACCAATACCGGCAGCTTCTACCACAATCTCGACAGCGTCACCAACCTGCACTCCGGCAACACCTATTCCCAGGCCGTGATCACGGTGGACGCCGGGAAGCCCGAGAATACCGAATACAAATTCAAGAGCACCCAGGGCTCCTGCGTATACGAAGAAGACGGCGTCACCTACCTTGTGACAGCCGCCTCCATCAATGACAGTGCCTACACAAACGGCGATCTGTCCCACTATGAAACCATTCTGACGAAATACAACATGGCCACCGGAAAGGCCGTGAAAGCGGTGCGAAACCTTGCTTTCGACCACGGAAACGGCATCTGCTACAATGAGAACAACGGCCACCTGTATATTGCAGAGGGCGGCAGCGTAGAAGGCTATCCCAGCGGCGTCATGGAGCTGGATCAGGATCTGAACGTCGTTCAGGAATACAATTTTCCTCTCCTGACCCACATCTGGGCCATTGCCTACGCCGACCACCATTTTTACCTCATCGGACGCAACAGCGGCAGCCGCAATTCCTTCTGTGTCCTCAACGACGAGATGGAGACACTCTCCATCACCCCCGTCGATGAATATTATGCTCAGAATTTCAGCTCTCAGGGGATTGCCAGCGACGGCTCCTTCATCTATGCCGTGAGCGCCGGCTTCAAGGCCTATGACTGGAAGAGCAAGCAGCGCATCAACGTATTTACCACCGAAGGCGAATACATCGGCGTGTGGTCTCTGGATATTCCCTACGAGGCTGAGGACATCACCGTTGTCGGCCCCTATGCCTACATTTCCACCAACGAGGGGGCAAAATCCACCCTTTACCGCACGCGCATTCCTGCCGTGACGCTGACCGCCACCTGGAAATAGCGCACGGCGCGTCTCTCCGATTGTTCTGCTCTAATTGTTCAGGGGGCTCAGCACAATCCGACCGGATTGCCTGGTTGCCTTCAGATCAATGATCCGCTGATTCTCCGAACCGCGGAAATTCAGTGTGATTTTCTTTCGGGCTTCCACAAAGGGACCGTCCACCAGAATGTCAATCAGATCCAGAAGAGAATCCGTGACGCCTTCCGTATATCGCTTTCCGCCGGGAATCAGATCCTTTTCGTATACGTATCCCGTGTAGGCCCAGATGCTTTTCTGCGGCAGCCGGCTGCGCACCCTCTTCACGAGCGGCAGCAATGCTTTCTGGTTGCTGCACTCCATAGGATCACCGCCCAACAGAGTCAGGCCGTCATAATAGGGCTTTTCCAGTTCCTCCAGAATCCGATTTTCCATTTCCTCTGTATAAGGCTGGCCGTATTCAAAATCCCAGGTCTGCGGCTGAAAACAGCCCGGACAATGATTCAGGCACCCGGACACAAAAAGCGTCAGCCGAATGCCGACGCCGTTTGCGCTGTCTGCCGTCATAATCTCTCCGATGTGCATAATCCTCTCCCAATCCCCCGCTCTGCAGCAGAACAATCCGAGCTCTTTTTCTCTCCCCTTCTCCATCTGAGAATAAATCCGAGGTATAATCACAGCGTATGACTGCCGCTCTGAATGAAACTGCAAATATAATTAAGGATCTGATTTTGATGATTACCGCAAATTCTAAAAAAAACACGAACTTTTTTACCGGCCTCTGCTGTCTTCTTTCCGCCCTCTTATTCGGACTTTTCGCCCACGCAGCCGGCATGTTCGGAGGAATTTCCTATCACGATGACGTGGTCTGCACCTATGATGTCGGCACCACCCACATTGTGGGGCGATTCACGCTGGCTCTCCTCGGCAAAATAACCCGCCTTCCCTTCGGCGGCAGCAATTACAGTCTCCCCTGGTTCAACGGACTCGTTTCCCTGCTGTTCATCGGTCTCTCTGCGTGGGTCATCGCCCGTGCGCTTCAGATTGGAAACCATTTCCTGCAGGTTCTCCTTGCCGGGATTCTGGTGGTCTTCCCGGTTGTCACCGGAACCTTCGCCTATTGGTTTACTGCCCCCTACTACATGCTGGCTCTGTTCCTCTCCTGCATCAGTGCAGTACTTCTCACCAGAGGCTCTCTTAAATCTGTTCTGACCGGCGTCCTTCTGGCCGCCCTCATGACCGGAATCTATCAGGCCTACCTTCCCGTCATGCTGACGCTGGAGGTCCTCATTTTACTGCAGAAAGAGAGAACCGGCGAGGGGGGCTTCCGCGGCTGGCTCGGTCCTCTCCTCGGATCTGTCTGCGGACTCTCTCTCTACCTTGTACTCATGAAGCTCTCCCTTGCTCTGACAGGAAAAGAGCTCTATGCCTACCGCGGAGTGGATACGCTCGGCACCGGGAACTTCAGCTATCCCGAGCGAATCGCCATGACTTACAGGATGTTCTTCAACCAGGACAGCTTTCTTTCCTACCGGGGAAGTGATGACTATCAGCTCTTCATGTGGTCCATGAAGCCTGTTTACTGCGTGCTGATCGCCCTTCTCCTCGGAATGAATGTTCTCCTGCTGTTCCGGTCCTTTTTCAAGCCCTTTCCTGCAGCCGGGAACGAAGTGAGCGCCCCACGCCCCGTGGTTTTCAGGCGTTCCAGCTTTCTGCGCACGTGTATTCTGCTGCTCCTGTTCCCGCTGACCGTGAATTTTATCTTTGTCATGACCGACTACGACGTCTACGACCTGATGCTCTATGGAGAGGTCATGATCTTCGTCATGCTCCTGTGGCTTGTACAGCAGTTTCTCGGAACCGCACTCCTTTCGAAAATGCTCCGCACCCTCTCCTGCCTTCTGGTGCTGTATTCTGTCCTTTTCTATGTCCGCTATGACAATCTGTGCTACTACAAGGCCGGCCGCATGCAGGAGGCTGCCATCTCCTACGACAACGTACTGATCACAAGGATTCAGACGCTGGAGGAATATGATCCCTCCCTTCCGGTCTGCTTCCTCAATGAGTTCGAGAAGGATACCTCCTTCCTGGCGGCCGACGAAGAGCTTTCCAGAGTGCGCATCACGCCTTACGACGGCACAGAGATCATCAACGATTACTCCTGGGTCAGCTTTATGAAGGTGCACTGCGGCTACAGCCCCCGCGTCATCGAGGACTACGGCCAGTATGATTCCTACGTCGCGGACACGCAGATGCCCCGATACCCATCAGAGGGTTCGATTCAGATCATCGACGGCGTCATTGTCGTGAATTTCTGACCGCATCCTCCCCCTTTCCGGAATATCATTCCCCCCCGCTCAGCGGAAATTGGCCACCAGGGACGCAATCCTCAGCGCAAAGAGAACGAAAACAACCCACATCACCGGAGTGATCTCCTTGGCCTTGCGCTCCACCACCTTGATGATCACCCATGTCATGATGGCGAACATGATTCCTGTTGCAATGGAATATGCGAGGGACATCATGAGAAAGGCCATATATGCGCCGGCCACGTCCGCAATGTCTCCGTCAAAATCAATCTTTTTGATCGACGAAACCATCAGCATGCCGACATACAGCAGCGCCGGCGCTGTTGCAAAGCCCGGAATTGCAAGGAAGATCGGGGACAACAGCAAGGATACCAGGAACATGGCGCCTGTCGTCAGGGCAGTCAGTCCCGTGCGTCCTCCGGCTGCCACACCTGCACTGGATTCCACAAAGGATGTGATGGTCGAAGTACCAAGGCATGCACCTGCACAGGTTCCGACAGCATCCGCCATCAAAACCTTTCCGACGCGGGGAAGATGTCCATCCTCATCCAGCAGATTCGCCTTATCTGCAACACCTACCACCGTTCCGATCGTATCGAACAGGTCAACATACAGGAAAGAGAACACAATGGCCAGAAACTGCACGATGTGAGATGCCGCCCAGCCGAAATTGAACTTGAAGGCCGTGTTCGCAAGGCCCTCCAGCTGCAGTCCTGCTGAAAAATCCGGGAATACGCTGGCAACGCCTGCAGCCGCATCCGGAACATACCATCCGATCGCCTCTGCTCCCATCCCCAGGACCCAGGTCATAAGGATTCCGATCAGAACGGCGCCCTTCACATTGTAATGTACCAGTGCCAGAATGATGAGGAATCCGATCAGGGCAAGAACCACCGCCGGATCCTTAAAGCTGCCAAGATCAACCAGCGTGGAATCGCTGTTGACGATGATATTCGCGTTCTGCAGGCCGATGAAGGCCACGAACAGACCGATTCCTGCAGAAATTCCATTTTTAAGGCTCGAAGGAATGCTGTTGATGATCTGCTCCCTCGCCTTGAACAGGGACAGGATGATGAAAATAACACCCTCCACGAAAACTGCCGTCAGCGCAATGGTAAAGGCATTTTCCGTATCCGCCAGCTCACTCAGGCAGACCGTGTATGCAAAATATGCATTCAGCCCCAGTCCTGCCGACAATCCGATCGGATAGTTTGCAAGAAACGCCATGATAAATGTGGCAATGGCGGATGCCAATGCCGTAGCGACGAAGACGCCGCTCCTGTCCATGACCGTTCCCAAAATGTTCGGGTTGACCGCCAGGATGTAAGCCATCGTCAGGAATGTCGTGAGACCGGCAACGATCTCCTTCCGGACGGTCGTACCGTTCTCTTTCAGATGAAATAACTTTTCCAGCATTTAAATTTTCCCCCCGTCTGAATGTAACTGCTGCGGATCTAAATCTGAACACCGCAAAAACCGGCCGAAAAACGAACCTGTCCTCCGGCCAGTTTGAATAATCACATTTTATATGTAATATGTCGGCATTCTGCCTTATTACCGCTCTACAACTGCTGCACAGCCCATGCCGCCGCCGACGCAAAGCGTCGCAAGACCCTTGTGGGCATCTCTCTTCTGCATCTCATGGAGCAAGGTCACCAGGATTCTTGCGCCGGAACAGCCAACCGGATGTCCCAAAGCGATGCCGCCGCCGTTGACATTCAGCTTCTCCGGATCAAAACCAAGGTCATGTGCAACCGCAAGAGACTGTGCTGCAAAGGCCTCATTTGCCTCATACAGATCCATATCTGCAACAGTCAGTCCGATTCTGTTCATCACCTTGCGGGTTGCCTCAATCGGGCCGACACCCATGATCGAAGGATCTACGCCGGCCAGCTCGCCGCCAAGCCAGGTTGCCATTGGTGTGACGCCCAGCTCCTTTGCCTTTTCTTCGCTCATGACAATCATCGCCGCTGCACCGTCATTGATTCCCGAAGCATTGCCGGCTGTTACAATGCCGTCCTTCTTGAAGGCAGGCTTCAATTTCTGAAGAGCCTCCAGCGTCGTGCCCGGGCGGTTGCCCTCATCCGTATCAAACACGATGGTTCCCTTTTTCGTCTTAATCTCTACCGGAACGATCTCATCCTTGAAACGTCCCTCTGTAATTGCCTTCTCCGCCTTGTTCTGCGATGCAACCGCAAACTCATCCAGCTGCTCTCTTGTCAATCCCCACTGCTCCGCGACATTTTCTGCCGTAATCCCCATGTGGTAGCCGCCGAACGCATCCGACAATGCATCGCGGATCATGGAGTCCTCGATGGTCCCTGAATTCATGCGGTAGCCGAAACGGGCCTTCCGCAGCAGGTACGGCGCCAGATCCATGTTCTCCATGCCTCCTGCTACAATGATATCCTTATCACCCATGGCGATCAGCTTTGCTGCCAGATTCACGCAGTGCAGACCGGAACCGCACAGCACATTCACTGTGATCGCCGGAACCTCCACCGGAATTCCAGCATTTACTGCTGCCTGTCTTGCAGGATTCTGACCATTCCCGGCCTGAATCACGTTTCCCATGTAGACCTCATCCACCTGCTCCGGCTTAATTCCCGTGCGGCGAAGTGCCTCCTTAATCACGATGGTGCCAAGATCTGCCGCCGGAACATCCTTCAGCGTCCCGCCGAATTTACCGATGGCCGTTCTGCAGGCCCCTGCGATTACTACCTTTCTAAGTTCCATGCCGTTATCCTCCGTTTTGGATTACTGTGCGGTGCCCCGCTCTCTGGCCCAGCACCTGCACTCGACATTATATCATCTGTGCCGTTGTTTCGCGCCTGCTGAATTTTTGCCCGACTTATCCGAACACGGTTTTCTCCTTGCTGCTGCACGGCTATTTCCTGTGAATGAGGTCCGCCAGAAGATAGATCAGCATCGGCAGCATCAGCAGCAGCGTCGTTCCAAGCTGTCCTCCCGCTGCCTCATTCTGTCTCCGGAGCAAAATCGTCCCGCCGGATAACATTCCGTTCTCTGCAGACAGAAACCAGTAGGCCAGCAGATTGTTGATCCAATGCCATATCACTCCCGGCATCAGATCCCCGAAATGCAGATCCATCGCATACATCAGTCCCCCCTGCAGCAGGTACACCGAATAGGTCATGATCAGCGGCAGCAGTTCCTTCTGAGAGGACAGTGCAGGCGTTCCGCTGTGCATGAGCATGAAGATCACGGAGGAGATCACTCCGTATTCCGCTGCCCTTTTGGTACACCTCAGTTCACTCCCGCAGGCGCTGCGAAGGAATATGCCGCGGAATACGAACTCTTCCCCCGCAGACTGCAGGGGAACCAGGATGAGGCACACCAGCGCATTGACCAGGATCTGTGCTGTCTTCAGCGAATTCAGAACAATCTCTCCCGAAAGAGCATGCGGCAGTTCCGACAGCGCATACCCTGCCAGATACAGACAAAGGACGATTCCGAAAGATCGGATCCCGCCCTCATGTCCGGTTCCCAGGATAAAGTCCCGCAGCTCCATCCGGCACATTCTCCGAATCAGAAGAGCGAAAACGAAAATACCTCCTGCCATCGGCAGCAGATTGATCAGAATGATCGCCGTGCCGCGCCACTCCCCGTACAGCAGGGAAAGCCTGAGAATGATATTTTCTGCAAGCGCACCGCAGCACACCGCGGCCATATAGGAAGCTGCCGCAAGGAGCAGCCACCTGTGCAGGGGAGCCGCATTCGTCTGAGAATTTCCTATCCGTTCTGCATCATTCGGCACTGCCGTCTCCTTCCTGACACAGCTCCGCGAATTCTCCTCCATCGGCAATCAATAGATCGGAAGGTGCAAGACAGATCTGGCAGCCGATCTTTCCGCCGCTGACATACATTTTTGCAAGCTTTTCTGCCGAGGAGTCCACCCTCGTCACAAAGGCTTTCTTCATTCCGATGGAGGTACAGCCTCCCCGCATGTATCCCGTCAGACCGAACAGCTCTTTGACAGGGATCATCTCCACGGATTTCACACCAACGGAACGGGCACACTTTTTCAGGTCCAGTTCCTTTTCAATCGGAATAACAAAGACATAATGCTCCTTATCGTTTCCGACCGTCACCAGGGTCTTATATACCTCATCATGCGGCAGGCCCAGCTTGTCCGCTGTCTGAACTCCGTCCACAAAATCTCCGGCCTCATAGGACTGATGTGTATAGGAAATTTTCAGTCGGTCCAAAATGCGCATCGCATTTGTTTTGACCTCTTTCTCTTTTTTTGCCAAGTGATCACCTCGTTATCAACACAATGCCGTTTTGGAATGAGACGGACCACATTACCGGATTGTTTTACGGACGGCACATTCCGAAATTCTCAGCGCCGGGCACTCCTTCTCACTCCTGTCCCCGGATCAGCATCGGCAGCGCCTGTTCAAAATTGACCCCATAGAAGCGTCTGTCCGGGTCTTCCATGGTCCTGCGCATGCACTCCAGTGTGTAGTCTACCGCCAGCTTCTGTGCCGTCTCCAGGTCTTTTCCCTGTGCCATAGCTCCCGTCACCACACTTGCGAAAATATCACCTGTTCCGTGGAAGCTGTCCGAAAGCTTCTCGTTCACATAGCTGCGTACGATGCGCTGCCCGTCCTGAACCTGCATGGAAATTGCTCCGATGCTGTCCCTTTCGACAGAATAACCGGTGAGAATCGTCCCTCTGCAGCCCATGTCTGCCAGAGCGTTCAGAATCTCTCTCCAGTAACTCTCGTCTCCCTCCGGATGATACTCCTTTCCTGTCATAAGGCAAGCCTCTGTCAGGTTGGGAAGAATCAGATCTGCCTCCCGACACAGTTCTCCCATCGCCGCCACAAATTCCGCAGTAAAGCCCTTGTACAGAACTCCGTTGTCCGCCATCGCCGGATCCACAATCTGCAGAAAGGCCGCATCTCCCCGGTAAATTCCGCGGAATCTCCGGCCGAGGCGTTTCACCAGATCAATCTGCTCAATGGAGCCAAGATAGCCGCTCCCGACCGCGTCAAAATCCAGTCCTTCCTGCTCCCAAACCTTGTCAATCGGCTCCATCTCGTCCGTGAGATCACGGAAGGTAAAGTGACGAAATCCTGTGTGTGTCGACAGAACTGCTGTGGGAAGAGGGCAGGCCTCCACTCCCATCGCTGACAGAATGGGCAGGGCTACCGTCAAAGAGCATCTTCCGACGCACGAAATATCCTGTATGCTGAGTACGCGTTTCACCGTCGTTCACCTCCATAAAATACAATATTGCTGCAAACCGGCTGCATTCGACGAGTATTATATTGCGCACTGGACTTATCGTACACGTCAATTCCTGTACATTCAGGCAGTCCACTTATATGTTTCTGAACCTGCAAAGGGCAGGACGCTTTCGCGCCCTGCCCCTCATGCTTCCGATCCGGTCAGATCATTTTCATCAGCCCTTTGCAGCCAGAGCAGCCTTCAGCTTCTCCGTCAGCAGCGGAACAACCTTATTCAGATCACCGACGATGCCGTAATCAGCAACATCAAAGATCGGTGCATTCTCATCCTTGTTAATGGCGATGATGATATCGGACTCCTCCATTCCGGCAACGTGCTGGATGGCACCGGAGATACCGATTGCAAAATACACATGAGGACGAACGGTCTTGCCGGTCTGTCCTACCTGCAGATCCTTCGGCTTCCAGCCGGAATCCACCACTGCACGGGAGCAGGATACGGTCCCGTGAAGAACCTCAGCAAGGTCATCCAAAAGCTTGAAGTTCTCGGCACTGCCGACACCGCGGCCGCCGGATACCAGGATCTTTGCCGCCTGAATGTCTGCAACCGTGGAAACTTCCTTCACGATCTTAAGGATCTCTGTGTAGCAGTTGTTCGGAACAAAACCAGGATTGAATTCCACAACCTCTGCCTTGTGTGCGTAATCAGGAGTGATCTTCTGCATAACGCCGGGACGGACGGTTGCCATCTGCGGACGGTAATCCGGGCACGCAATGGTAGCGATGGTGTTGCCGCCGAATGCAGGACGGGTCATCAGCAGCTGCTGATGTTTCTGCTCCTTGCCGGGAACTGCGATCAGCGGGAAGTCACCGATCTCCAGCTGTGTGCAGTCTGCCGTCAGACCGGTATGCAGTCTTGCCGATACGCGGGGACCAAGGTCACGGCCGATCGCCGTAGCGCCTACCAGCAGAATCTCCGGCTTAAACTCGTTTACAACAGAAGCCAGTGCGTGTGCATAGGGCTCCGTGCGGTAATCCTTCAGTTCCGGATCATCCACCACGATGACACGATCTGCACCGTATGCGCCCAGCTCATCCGCAAGACCCTTTACCTCGGATCCGATGAGAACAGCCGTCACGGTCTTGTCGTCAAGACTCTCTGCCAGATTTCTTGCCTTACCCAGCAGCTCCAGTGCAATGGAGCTGATCTTGTTGTCAACCTGCTGAGCAAAGATAAATACTCCCTTGTAATCCTCTAATGCCATGGTTCGATCCTCCTATTAGATCACGTGCTTCTCACTCAGCACGTTTACGATGTAGTCAGCTGCCTCTTCCGCAGAATCAGGGGTAACCTTCACGCCCTTCCCCTTGGCAACCTTATCGGAAGCCTTCGCAATCACCGTAGGAGAACCAGCCTTACCAAGGTTAGAATCATCTACATCCTTCAGATCTGCTCTTCCCCAAACCGTGATCTCCTTCTTGAATGCATCAAAGATTCCGCCGGGAGTCATGTAGCGAGGCTCATTCAGCTCTGCCAGGCAGGTAACCAGGCAAGGCATCTTTGCCTTTACAATGTGATATCCGTCATCATACTGACGCTTCACGGTGACAGTCTTCTCTGCCTCGTCAACGCTCAGCTCCTCTGCGTAGGAAATCAGCGGAAGGCCAAGGTGCTCGGAAATCTGAGGGCCAACCTGTGCCGTATCACCGTCAATTGCCTGACGGCCTGTGATGACCAGATCAAAATCCAGATTGCGCAGCGCGCCTGCAATGGTCTGAGAGGTTGCCCAGGTATCTGCTCCGCCGAGCACACGGTCTGTCACCAGAACACCGTTGTCTGCACCCATGGCGATTGCCTCACGCAGAACCTCCTCAGCCTTCGGAAGACCCATGGTCACTACTGTGACCTCTGCGCCGTACTGATCCTTCAGACGAAGCGCAGCCTCAAGGCCCGCCTTGTCATCCGGGTTCATAATGGCCAGCATTGCTCCTCTATCCAGAGTTCCATCGGGCTTGAACTTAACGCCGCCCTTTGTATCGGGAACCTGCTTCACGCATACTACTACTTTCATATGTTTTCTCCTTATCGTCAGAATCGAATTACTTCAGAAGATCGCCGGAAATAACCATGCGCTGAACCTCGGAGGTTCCCTCGTAGATTTCTGTGATCTTGGCATCACGCATCATGCGCTCAACTTCATACTCTCTGATGTAGCCGTAGCCGCCGAAGAGCTGAACGCACTTTGTGGTAACGTCCATCGCTGTCTCAGCTGCAAAAAGCTTTGCCTTTGCGGCCTCAACAGAGTAGCGGGACTGTGTTCTCTTTGCCTCTGCAGCCTTATAAACCAACAGCTGTGCAGCTTCGGTCTCGGTTGCCAGGTTTGCCAGCTGGAACTGCGTATTCTGGAAAGCACTGATGGATCTGCCGAACTGCTTTCTCTCCTTTACATAGGAAACGGTGCGGTCCAGAGCGCCCTCTGCAATACCCAGTGCCTGTGCGGCAATTCCGATACGGCCGCCGTCCAACGTGTGCATTGCGATCGGGAAACCCTTTCCTCTCGCGCCCAGAAGGTTTTCTGCCGGAATGTGCATATCCTGGAAGATCAGCTCATAGGTTGCGGATCCGCAGATACCCATCTTGTTCTCCTTCGTTCCGAAGGTGAATCCGGGTGTTCCCTTCTCCACGATGAATGCGGAGAACTTTTTCTGCTTTCTTCCCTTTTTGTCCTCTACGATATCGGTATAGGCAATGATGATGTAGATATCTGCTTCCTTACCGTTGGTGATGAAGCATTTGGAGCCGTTCAGAATCCACTCAGAGCCGTCCTCAGAAAGAACTGCCTTGGTCTGAACACCCTGTGCATCGGTTCCTGCACCGGGCTCCGTCAGACCGAATGCGCCGAGCAGCTCGCCCTTTGCAAGCGGTACCAGATATTTCTGCTTCTGTGCTTCCGTACCGTAGGTCAGGATCGGATCGCAGCACAGAGAAGTATGTGCCGAAACGATAACGGCTGTGGTTGCGCATACCTTTGCCAGCTCCTCTACGCACATTGCATAGGTCAGAGGATCGCAGCCCTGTCCGCCGTACTCCTTGGGAATCGGAATTCCCATGAAGCCGTTCTTCTGCATTTTCTCGACATTCTCGCGCGGGAACTCATGCTTCTCATCGGTCTCAATGGCATGAGGCTTAACTTCCTTCTCGGCAAACTCCTTGAACAGGGATCTTGCCATTTCATGTTCTTTGCTCAACTGAAAGTCCATGTTGTAGTCTCCTTTTTAACAGATGTAATTGCCTATCTCATCACAGGACATCCGTTCGAAAACGGATGTCCTGCAGAATAAAACGATTTACGGATCACTTCTTGTCGGTAGGAACCTTCTGACCGTTGCTGTAGTCATAGAAACCGATTCCGGTCTTGCAGCCAAGCTTCTTTGCACGAACCATCTTGCGCAGCAGCGGGCTTGCAGCATACTTGGAATCACCGGTCTCATGATAGATGACATCCATGATGGCCAGAACGATATCCAGTCCGATGTAATCGCCCAGTTCCAGCGGTCCCATCGGGTGATTGCAGCCAAGCTTCATGGCCGTATCAATGCCCTCGATATCGGAAACACCTGCTGCATACACACAGATTCCTTCATTGATCATCGGCACCAGAATGCGGTTCACGACAAAGCCTGCTGCCTCGTTTACCTCAACCGGTGTCTTGCCCAGCTGAACAGAGATTTCCTTCACCTTGCCCACGATCTCATCCGGTGTATTGGCACCCTTGATGACCTCGATCAGCTTCATGACCGGTGCCGGATTGAAGAAGTGCATTCCGATTACCGGCTTGGAGAGACCTGCACCGATCTCGGTGATGGACAAGGAAGATGTGTTGGAAGCATAGATGCAGTCCGGATTCTGGACGATCTCATCCTGCAGCTTTTTGAAGGTCTCCTGCTTCAGATCCATCTTCTCCAGAACAGCCTCTACAACCAGATCGGGATCAACCGCAATATCAGAAAGGCCGGTCACGATCTTGCCCAGGAGAGCATCTGCAGCTGTCTGCTCCATCTTTCCCTTTGCAACTCTCTTGTCGAGACCCTTTTTGATCTTCGCCTTGCCGCCGTCTGCAAATTCCTGCTTGATATCACACAGATAAACCTTCTCCACTGCCTCGCTCTGTGCAAACGCCTGTGCGATTCCGGAGCCCATCGTACCTGCACCAATGACTGCTACCTTCATTTTAGTATCCTCCTAACTATCTTCTATTCGCTGCCTGACGGTATGTCTGCAGCTACAGCAGGGTGTCCGTCTTCCTAGAGCGGACACCCCCATTGTGTGTTTACTTATTCTGGAATGCGACGTGCTTCACCTTCGCCGGATCATCCTTTTTGCGGAGGAAATTTGCCATTCCTTCCTTCTGATCCTCAGACTCAAAGCAGGAGCCGAACAGCTTCTCTTCCGTGACGATGGCATCGTCCATGTTCTGGTCAAGGCCTTCGTTGATGGCTTCCTTGCATGCACGAACTGCGATCGGTGCGTTGCCGGCGATGACAGCTGCCAGCTTCTTCACTGTGGGGAGAAGCTCCTCCTGTGTCGTCACCTGATTGACGAGACCGATGCGGTATGCCTCATCCGCCTTGATATTGCGTGCGGTATAGATCAGCTGCTTTGCCATGCCCGGGCCAACAAGGCGTGCCAGTCTCTGTGTTCCGCCGAATCCGGGCGTGATGCCAAGGCCAACCTCCGGCTGACCGAACACGGCGTTGTCAGAGCAGATCCGAATGTCACAGCTCATGGCAATCTCATTGCCGCCGCCGAGTGCGAAACCGTTGACCGCTGCAATCACGGGGATCGGAAGCGTCTCAATTCTGCGGAACAGATCATTCCCCTTCTTGCCGAACGCTTCTCCCTCTTCCCTGGTCAGTGTGGACATTTCTCCGATGTCTGCCCCGGCCACGAAGGACTTATCGCCGGCACCGGTAAGAACCAGGCAGCGAACCGTGTTCAGATCCACTGCATCAATGACAGCGGACAAATCATCCAGAACCTGTGAATTCAGGGCATTCAATGCCTTCGGACGGTTGATCGTCACAACGCCTACCGCACCTTCCACTTCATAATCTACAAAACCCATTGGATAACCTCCAGATCATATCTGTCCGCAGCGACTCTCCGCGCATAGCCGCAGCCGCCGGACCACCTGCGGACAGCCCAATTCATTCCGAAACACACGGATGTCCGACAGACAAATGCCGGCGTCCTGCCTTATACCTCGTATTTCTCAACAAC
>CAVAJA010000117.1:0-13210 GCA_963588615.1 Lachnospiraceae bacterium
CATCCACGCTCCCAGGGAAATGTGCCAGCGGCGCCAGAAATCACCGAGGGACACGGCAAAATAAGGCTGCCTGAAGTTCGGAGCCAGATCAATTCCGAACAGTTCCGAGACCCCTGTCACAATATCGATGCCGCCCGAAAAATCACCGTACTGCTGCGCCGAATAAAGGAGAATGGCAAATGCGATCAGACTCCCCGGCAGCGACTCCAGGCTTCCATGATCCAATACAGCGGAGATACTGCCGGACAGCATGTCGGCAACCGCATATTTTTTTACCAGTCCGTACAGGATCAGCAGCAGAGCCCGCTTCGTCCGCTCTGCGTCAAAGTGCGGCCTGCCGAACATGGAATCCCGCATTCTGTCGTACCGGCCGATGGGGCCCTGCAGCAGCTGCGGAAACCAGGAGACGAACAGCAGAAAGCGCAGAAAGGAACGCTCCGCCGGATATTTTCCGTTGTATTGATCGATCAGATAGGATGCCGCCTCAAAGGTGTAAAAGGAGATGCCAAGCGGCAGCAGCAGTCCGCCGCTTCCGAAGGACCACGATAAAAGCGGCGCCGCATATTTTAAGACAGCCAGAATCCCGAAATTAAGGAGCAGCACCAGGGTCAGAATGCGGCGTTTTCTGTGCGTTATGACAGCCTTTGCCGCTTTTTTCTCTTCTCTGGAGGGAAAGGATGTCTTCCTTTTCTCCTTCCATTCCTCATCGCAGGCTGCAAGGAGTCTTCCGCCGGCCCATACGGTAAATGCCGTTGTCAGCATCAGAAAAAGTGCCGCTCCGGAAGAAAATGCGTAGAAGCCAAGGCTCGCCGCCAGCAGAATCACCCAACCAAAACGTGCCGCTGCAGGCAGAACCTGCGGCAGCACATAATAGAGTACCAACAATATGGAGATGAACAGTACATATTGCAGTGAGAATAAATCCATAATAAAGATCAGCAGCCTTCCTTCTCAAAAGGGAGAGTTCCGCGAGTGCACATCACCTCAATCTCCACCTTCGCATTCATAGGAAGTGCTCCTACCTGCACACAGGAGCGGGTCGGATACGGCTCAACAAAATATTCACCGTACACCTTGTTCATCGCTGCAAAATCAGCAATGTCAGACAGAAAAACCGTGGTCTTCACGACATTGCTGTAATCCAGGCCGGCCTCCTTCAAAAGTGCGCCGATATTTTTCAGCACCTGGTGGGTCTGTCCTTCGATGGTATCTGCCTCAATCTGACCGCTGGCCGGGTTGATCGGAATCTGTCCGGAGAACAGCACCAGTCCGTTCACGCACAAAGCGGGTGAATACGGTCCGATGGCCTTGGGTGCATTTTCGGAAGCAATGATTGTCTGAAAGCTCATGTTGAAATCCTTTCCTGCGGCTTCTGGATACAAGCCTTATACAAACCATGGATCTTCCTCGACAATTTCAATCTCCAGATAGTCAAACGGAAGCTCCTCTACAAAATTATCCTTTCCAAAGCGGCACTTTGCCCGCCTTTGAAATTCCTTGATATTCGGAGCCAGCCAGATCGGCTCCGGCAGATCAAATTCACGGCATACCTCTGTTACAGCATGCAGCACCTTGTGGGTTCTGGTATCCTCTCCCGGATCTTCAATCGTCATCTCACGAATCAGATGGCCCGACTGCCATTCCTTTGCCCATAACCGAAACATATCTTACCCTTCGTATCCGTTCGGATTCTGGCTCTGCCATCTCCAGGAATCCTCGCACATCTTGCGGATGCCGAACTTCGCCTCCCAGCCCAGTTCCTCCTTCGCCTTTGCAGCACAGCAGTAGCAGGTTGCGATATCTCCCGCGCGCCTCGGATCGATCACATAGGGGATTTTCCTGCCGGTGGCCTCCTCGAAATTCTTTACAATATCCAGAACGCTGTATCCGACACCGGTACCAAGATTATAGATATTGCAGCCGGAGCCGGGCGTCAGCTTCTTAAGAGCACACACATGGCCCTTGGCAAGATCCACCACATGAATGTAATCGCGCACGCCTGTGCCGTCCGGCGTATCGTAATCATTTCCGAACACATGGAGCTTCTCCAGCTTGCCCACCGCAACCTGTGTGATATAGGGCATCAGGTTGTTGGGGATGCCGTTGGGATTCTCTCCCATTGTGCCGGACTCATGCGCTCCGATGGGATTGAAGTAACGCAGCAGGATCACATTCCATTCCGGATCCGCATGCTGAATGTCCGTCAGCACCTGCTCCAGCATCGATTTCGTCCATCCGTACGGATTGGTGCACTGGCCTTTCGGGCATTCCTCGGTGATCGGAATGAAGGCGGGATCTCCGTAAACCGTCGCGGAGGAAGAGAAAATGATGTTTTTGCAGCCGTGCTGACGCATCACATCCACCAGCGTCAGCGTCCCGGTGATGTTGTTGTCATAATACTCCCAGGGCTTCCGGACAGACTCTCCAACCGCCTTCAGTCCTGCAAAATGAATGACGGCCTCCGGCTTCTCTTCGTCGAAAACCCGATTCATTCCCTCTCTGTCACGAATATCAACCTGATAAAACGGAACCTTCACGCCCGTAATCGCCGCAATGCGGTCCAAAACCTTCTCGCTGGCATTGTAGAGATTGTCCAGAATTACCGGCTCATGACCTGCCTGCACCAGTTCCACCACCGTGTGGCTTCCGATGAAACCTGCACCGCCTGTTACCAAAATCTTCATCACTCTCTCCTTTCAACAAACCTGCATTCATCCCCGCATATGGATTCCCGGTTCGAAGCGCCTCCTGCCGCACGATCAGAACCCGCACGAATCTGCGCTGTCCCTGATGCAGCATCCGTTACGTTTTCTGTTTTTTATTCGCAGCGCGGCTGCGCTCTTTGCGAGCCTCCAGCTCTGCACGTGCCTTTGCCGCCTCGTCGAACTCCTTCTGCTGCTGCAGAATCAGTTCTCTGTCGTCAAAATAATTGATTTTCATGGCATCCTTCACCTCGTGAAGGGTCTTCGCCGCACGGTTCTCTGCCTTCTCGGTTCCCTTTCGCAGAACCTCATAGACATAATCGATGTTTTTCTCATATTCATGACGGCGGGTGCGAATCGGCTCCAGCGTTGTCTGCAGCACATTGTTCAGGAATTTTTTCACCTTGACATCGCCGAGTCCGCCCCTTTGATAGTGTTCCTTCAGCTCATCCAGATTCGCGTACTCCGGCAGGAATTCCGCAAAGTGCTCCTCCCTGGCGAAGGCATCAAGGTAAGTGAATACCGTATTGCCCTCGAGCTTGCCCGGATCTTCGATCCGAAGGTGATCCGGATCCGTGAACATGCTCATAACCTTTTTCTTAATGTCATCTGCCTCATCAGACAGATAAATGCAGTTGCCCAGGGACTTGCTCATTTTGGCCTTGCCGTCCGTGCCGGGCAGGCGCATGGAGGCCTGATTCTCCGGAAGGAGCAGATCCGGCTCCACCAGAACCTCACAGTTATAGATGCGGTTGAAGCTGCGGACAATCTCTCTTGTCTGCTCGATCATCGGCTCCTGATCCTCCCCTGCGGGAACCACGTTTGCCTTGAACGCCGTGATATCCGCCGCCTGAGAAATCGGGTACGTGAAGAAGCCGACCGGAATGCTGCTGCCGAAGCCGCGCATGTTCAATTCCGATTTCACCGTGGGGTTGCGCTGCAGTCTCGCAACAGTCACCAGATTCGCATAATAAAAAGTCAGCTCCGTCAACTCCGGAATGGCCGACTGAACAAGGATCGTTGTTTTCTCCGGGTCAATTCCCGCAGACAGGTAATCCAGTGCCACATTGATGATATTCTGGCGGACCTTTTCCGGATTGTCTGCATTGTCCGTCAATGCCTGTGCATCTGCGATCATCACGTTGATCTCGTCAAAGGTCCCCTGATTCTGCAGCTCCACACGTCTGCGAAGGGATCCCACATAATGCCCGATATGAAGACGGCCCGTCGGCCGGTCACCCGTTAGAATAATCTTGCTCATACTGCTCCTCGTCCTGCTCTGATGTCTTATATTCCCGTACCTGCCCGCGGCAGAATACGGCAAAGCGGACCCTGCGATCCTGCTGCATTCTCCTTGCTGACAGATCTGCGGTCCTCTGCTGAAATCCGCTGCCCTTCCCTCATGCAGCGTCATCATGAATTTTACACAACATGACCGTCAATATCAACGAACGTCCACCCTTTCCAGTAACTGCGCATCCGCTCCGGATCCGGGATCTGATTGTTGCGGTGCCGCAGGGGACGAATCAGAAGCCTCGGCTCCCGTGCGTTCAGCCGACCGCCCCAGAAGGAGAATGTGGAGTTGGCGGCAATGACGCCGTTGCAGTGGGACATCAGCTGCATATCCAGCATATTGTCCTCTTCCTCATTCCAGTCACACACCGTCACCGCTTCCCCGTAATTGCCGAAGCGGCAGGCCTTTGCATAGGCGGGATCGTCCGAAAAAATATAAAAATGAATATTGCGCCCGCTTCCCATGGCTGCCACGGAGCGCTCCAGGTAATCAATCGCTTCCTGATAATACTCCTCCGTACAGATTCCGCCAAGCAGAGGGGCGTTGTCTGCATCCAGATAATCTCCTCTCCGCAGATGAACCGCGCACGAGAAGCTGTACGCATCTTCCATTTCCTGAATGACCGAAAGGTTTCTTTCGTTCACCTGTGGAATGACACTGGCCGGAAAAACAAAGACCTTCCGCAGCTCCTCCAGAATGTCTTCATAATATTTCGTGCAGGCAAAATATCCGTCCAGATAGGCATCCTCCAGCTGGAAGATTTCCGGATGAAACATTTTTTCCTCAACAAACCGCTTGCCGGCGCTCTTCGATCCGATATGAAGTCTGCGCGATGCCCTGCCCCAAATGGAATCGCTTCCCAGAAGGCGCTCTCTTTCTTCCCTGGTACAGACCTCGAACGGGAGATTGCGAAACCGCAGCAGCTCACAGCTGCGCGGAGCCAGCATATCCTTCTGATTTTCCGGATCAAACCACGACAGATCGATTTTCGCTTCCCTTCCGATGCTGCGGAGCTTGCAGTACAGTGCGTACTGCTGCATCTGATTTCCTAATCCGCCTTTAATCTCTACAATAATCATTCTCCACTCCGCTGCCATGCCGCCAGAAAAGCCAGCACAGCTCCCTGCCCCCATGGGTACGTTCCGTATTGCTGTACATATTGAGCAAAATCAATGCATTCCGCAGACGACTGCAGAACACGTCCCGCTGCATCCGTCTGCTCCAGAAGTGCCTTTGCTGCCGCATCCAGATCACTCTGCGCGAACGGCCCTGCTGCCTTTTGGGAAATTTTCCCCTGCATCATGCGCTGCAGTGCATAGTAAATCATACCGCCGGCGGACGTGTCCAGCGGTCCCTTCCTGCAATCCAGCTGCCACGAAAAAAGTCCGTCCCTGCGCCTTCTCTCATACAGGGCTCCAAGAAACCTTTCCAGCGCTTCTCCTGCCGCACCCGATGCGCACTCTGCGATGCCCAGCATCAGCCAGCCCGCAGCGCGCCCCCAACCGATGATGCCAAGACACAATCCCGATGACTCATCGTAACCATGGTAGGGCAGACCTGTGCTCTCATCCGTTCCGTAACGGGCATACAGGTTCAGCTGATGCAGCGCATCCTCCGTTCGTCCGGCAGCCGCGTACAGCATGGCCGTCTGTCCGGCACCGTCGGCATAGATCCAGCTGTTGCTGCTGTGCTGGCCGTACACGATCGCTCCCTTTGCATCCCTCCTGCAGTGATCCAGATAGTCCAGAATCTTCTCTGCCGCCCTGTGATAGCATTCCTTTCCTGTCGTCTCATACAGGCGCAGCAGCACCGCGCCGGCGACGGCATCGTCCGGATTCTGCACCGGCATGCCGCGGTGAATCCATGGCTCCAGGTATTCCTCCACCTCAGCGGTATGTCCTGCCTCGGTAAGTCCCAGCATCAGGAGCCCCGCCGGCCAGAAAATCCTATCACCGCTGACTCCCGGGCGGTGCAGTGCCCGCTTCACCAGGTTCCTCCCCCGCCTTGCCGCAGACGGATGTGCCATCTCCCGCAGCTGCCTTGCGGCCTCTTCTGCGATTTTCTCGATGATCTCCCGATATTCTTTTTTGGAATCTGACGCAGTTTCCATCTCACCTCCGCCTTCCGGCAGGAAATCTTCCCGATCCGCCCGTCTTTTCAGCGGTGCAGCCGCCGCAGCAGCATTTCCTTCAGATATCGAAATTCCCTTGTTCTCCCGAAAAGCAGCAGGAACACGCCGTTGAAAGCCACCGTGATCACGGCTGCCATCAGGATAAAGCGTACAAAATTCAGCTCCTCCAGCACATAATTTCCCAGGATTCCAAGCCCCCATGCCAGGAAGAAGACCGTCCCCACATAGCGCAGTGACTCTGCGAAATAACTCCTGCAGGTTCTCTCAAAGCTGGTTCTGTAGATAATGACCGGTTTGGTCACATTCGCGATGAGGCCGGAGACCACCGTTCCCACATAGATTCCGGCAAGTCCGATTTCCTGCACCAGCCAGATGGACAGCACCAGATTTACGGCTCCCTGGATCAGTGCAAGATATTTGTCCTGCTCGAACACTCCCGCCGCCGTCTTATAATTGGACAGAACGATGCGGTCCCCCTTGAAATACAGATCCATAATCAGAAGCGTCACCGCAAAGGAAGGCAGCACCCATTGATCTCCGAGCCACAGCCGGATCAGCGGTGTCAAAAGGACATAGAACCCTGTCGCCGCAAATCCATACACCCAGCTTGCAAAGAAACGATACACCTGAAACAGCTCGTACTGACGTTCCCTGGTCTCTGTCGCAATCAGATTCCCGAAACCGGAAATCACGGAGTTAAAAATAATGTTGACAAAATTCGTAACCGCATTGATGACCAGATTATAATTGTCCACCATTCCCGACATTGCTACGGCAATGAAGGACGAGATGATGAGTGAATCCGTCTGAAGTCTTGCCACGTCTCCTACCTTGTGCAGCACAAGAGCCCTGGTCTTGCGCCACACTTCTCCTGACTCCGCTTCGGACAGCGGCCGCACGTTCCGATCCTTCAGATACGGATAGAGCCGATTCAGATACCGCGAGACAAAGATTTTCTGCACCAGCTGCACCAGCATGTCCGTCAGAAGGTAGAGCAGGAAATTCTGCGTCACGACGATGACCAGCACCTGCAGCAGCGACACCGCGATCTTGGTAATGGTGTTGATGTTGGTCTGGATATAATTCCTCTGCTGTGCATTGCAGAGGCTGTATTTGTAGGAGACAAAATAGGTGCTGACCGTATTGAACAGGAAGATCAGGTAATAAACCGTCATCTCCCGAACGGTAATCGTCCCGGGATCTTTGATCAGAAACCGCAGAAACGGCGCAAGAGACAGTCCAACCCCTGCCACCACAAGGGCAATCACGGTGTACGCCTTCCGGTACATCTGCATGTAGGACTTGATCTTCTCCGTGTCCTCCTCTGCCACCGGCTTATACAGCGCAAAGTTCAGTGCCGTTCCGATTCCAAGCTCTGCCATGGACAAGATGGACAGAATGTTGGTGTACAGCGAATTGACTCCCAAAAGCTGTTCGGACAGATGCCGGATGAAAATGGTCCGCAGAACAAAGGACATCACCGCCGTTGCCGCCTGTCCTGCATAGCCGAATGCAATATTCCGTTCCGCCAGCCGGACCCTGCCCGGCACTTTCCTCTCTGCCATATGCCTCTTACCTTCTGTGTCCTGTGAAAATACGAATCTCTGCCCGCGTTTCCATCTCACAGCTCCTGCATGATTCTGTGCAGCTCCTCCGCATTCCTTCTGGCCTCCGCCCGGAAGCGGACGCCGTTCTCAGCAAGGCTGCAGCGGATGCCGTCCTCGTTGGCAAGAAGCCAATGCCACGCCTCCAGAAGCTGCTGCGGATCGCGGAGCTCCTGCACGGGGAGAACATAATGTTCCTCCGTCCCGAACAGATCTCTGGCAATTCCCCTTGCCTTGACCGAATAGCCGACCACCAGGGTCGGAATGATCGTAGAATACGCCGCGATCGTGGCATGGGTCCTCGCACCAATGAAAAACCTGCAGTTGGCGATCACGCCCTTCAGCTTCTCCGCCGACAGATCTGAAACCAGCAGGACTCTCCCAGTATCTGCGAACGATTCATATAATTTCTGAAGCGGTATTCTGTCATTACTCCTGTCCCAGACCACGTGCGGAATCAGCACAACTTTCATATTTGTTGTGTCCAGAATCTCCCGAATCAGCGCCGCATAGCTCTTTAACGGTGCCGACGGATCTGCCGCATAGTCCTCAATCATGGGGCTTAAATTGATGCCGACCGTATTGCCGCACTCCAGTCCGTCCGGCAGAGCGCTCTCATCGGCAGGAAGGAAAAATGCAGGATCCGGACAATACACGACCTTCCCGGCAGCCTCCTCTCCGAAATCCCCCGCAAGAGCACCGCGAATCGCCTGATAGGAAATGCTCTCTCTTGCAAGGATGAGGCGATACCGGTTTAAATCCGCAGCGAGCCGGTGCACCTTCTTCGCTGCCTCCGGCTCCCCGCACTCCTCAGCTCCCAGAAGTTTCGGCTCAATCGAACAGCCCAGAAGAACCGTCGCAGTTCCCTGACGGTTGAACATGGCATTGGCCGTCATCAGGTCCTTTGTCATATTCGAATAGCAATAGTTGTCTCCGCCAATGGAGACCGCAAGCTTTGGTGCCCCTTTTCCGGTCAGCGGACGGTATCGATAGCGAAGAAACGACTCCTCGTCCCCTGTCACCTTTCGATACGCGTAATACATGATATGAGCCGCCTTGTGTTCCTGCAGATGCTGCTCCTCCAGAATTCTGATTCTGGCCTTCACCTCTGCCGGAAGATAGCGCTCATCCTCTTCTGCGGAATTCGTCATCAGCGCAAAGCTGTCCAGCGGCATCATTCGAACCAGCGAATCCACAATCGCCTCACATCCGTGGTTGCCGCTTCCTGCATGCATATATAGTGCAATTTCACTCATTTTAGTCAAATTTTATCTGCTCCGTGTGCTCTCGTTCCCGAAGGAACCCTGATCACTGCAAACGCCCCCCGCTGCCTCAGCGCCTTTTCCCTGCCGCCGCAGCCTTCATCATAAGGCAGAATCCTGCCGGCAGGTATCTCAGCATGAAAGATTTTAGCCGATAATCGGGTGGAATCACAGAGGCAATTCCGGGTTCCCTCATATGCTCCTTCAGTGCCCTTCTGCAGACTGCAAATTCCTCTTTGTACTGCAGAAATTCTGTCCTCCGCAGACGCGCCATTTTGGACGCCGTCAGAACATCTGCAATGATCTGAAGCCTCCGAAGGCGCTTTCTTGCCGTGCCGTCCTGCAGCAGCTCCGGTGCCCTTTCTTGAATCACCTTCTCTGCCTCCTCGTAGCAGCGCATCTGATCCATATAGGAGACGGTAAACGGACGCTCCATGGCTCCCTGCGGATTCCTCGTATATCGGTATAGGGGATCCGCAAGGTACGCATAGCTCGTATCCTGCCGAATCAGCTCAGTGACAAAAAGCATGTCCTCCCCGATGGTCAGCCCCTTTCGGAATCTCACCCCGCCGATGAGTTCTCTTGAAAACAGCTTGCTCCAGACTCTGGTGTCCCCCTGCAGGATTCCGTCCCGGAATATTTCCCGGCCGGCGAGCATTGCCGCGGCCTCTGTCGCTTCTGCTGTCCGCCGCTTTTCCGGGCTTTGGGACTCCCTTGACGTCTCCGGCTCCTCACCGGCATCCGAACCTTTCTCTCCCTCTTTCCGGCACGCTCTCAAAAGCTTCTCCGCATAGTCTGCCGCTTCTTCCTGCGCAACAGAACAAAAGCCGCAGCCGCATATTGCTGCTCCGCTCTTCTCATACAATGTCAGGAGCTGCTCCAGCATCGACTCCTCCATCGCATCGTCTGCATCCAGAAATGTGAGAAAATCTCCCCTTGCCGCTTCCATTCCTCTGTTGCGCGCCTCGGAAACTCCCTCATCCTCCATGTGGATCACTTTGATCTGCAGAATCCCGAAGGGTCTCCCCTCTGCGGCGGACGAGCCGGGCTTTCCGTCTGCCAGAGGATCTGATCCAAAGCCGGGCTCCTCATCGGACCTGCCGCCAAGTCCGGGATCCGCATACCATCCTGCATAGGAATCACATCTCCTGCCGCTTTGATCCGTCGATCCGTCATCTACCAGAATCAGCTCCAGCAGGATCTCCGGCCGCTGCCGCCGGATGCTCTGACATGCCGCACTCAGAACCGCCGCCTCCAGTGTCCTATCCGCATTGTGCACCGGGATGATGATGCTGATTGTCTGACGCATTTGCTTCATGCCCTCTCACTTTTCCTTTGCTGCAGCAAAAAGATGCTCCTCACCAACCGAATCCGGGACTTTTGGGGATTCTGCATCACGAAGATCAGAAGTCGGTTGGCGGGATCATGAACCTTCGTTCCAAGTTTTCCCGTCCGATCGGCAGAATCCGATTTTATGCATATCTGCTGCACGCATTCCGCCACTTCCCTGCCGGACACATCCGTCCTTCTCATCTCGATTTTCAGAACCAGGCACAGCAAAAATACAAATTCCCGCTCCACCTGCATGGCGCCGTTCGGCATTCTCTTGTCCGACATGACTCTGTGCAGAATTTTCCGCAGGAGAAGGATGTTGTCGTACATCCCCGCGTCGTGCCCGTGCGCCATCGAATTCTTTACAAAGCGATAGTGATAGTCATAATTGTTCTCCAGCACAACAACGCGCTCCGCATCCAGAATCGCCGGGACAGTAATGCTCACATCCTCCCCCATTCGGATGGACGGATCGCAGAAATACAGATTATCCTCCAGCAGACATCTGGAGAAGAGCTTCATGCACCGGGACAGGATCAGCGTTCTCTCCTCATTTCCCAGAAGCTGCTCCCGCACCTGCCTCTGCAGAGCCTCTCCCTCATACACGCCGGGCGCAAGGGCATTCCCCTTCTTTTCCGAGGTGTGATTCCATTCCCGTTCAATGACATATCCGCCGCAGATGATCTGACGATCCTTTCCGTTTTCTGCTTTCTCCTTCATCCGGAGCTGCCCGGTCATTTTTTCCAGGTGGTCCAAAGAAAGCCAGTCATCACAATCCAGAAAGCCAAGATACCGTCCCCGGCTCTCCTTCACTCCACGGATCCATGTCGCAATCAGTCCTTCATTCTGCTTATGAATCACGCGGACTCTTGCATCCGTCTGCGCCGCCCGGTCGCAGATATCCCCGCTTTCATCCGTCGATCCGTCGTCCACAAGAATCAGCTCCAGATCCGAAAAGGTCTGGCGCAGAACACTGTCGATGCACTGCTGCAGATAGCAGCCGCCGTTATAAACCGGTATGATCATGGAAACCATCGGTGTGCCGTGTGTCATCATCTCTTTCCCTTCCCTCTGCAGGATTCCGGCAGCACAGCACCTCCCGGTACACCGCCTCAATTCTGTCCAGATGCGTTTCGAAGCTGTACTGCGTCTGTGCCCTCCGGTAAGAAGCCTCTGCCGCCGTCTCCCAGGTTTGATAGTTCTCCAGAAGACCACAGACTGCATCTGCCATCTCCCTGCTGTCTCCGACCCTGCACAAAGCTGCCTGAGGTCCCTCCCCCGCAAGATTGGGAATTCCTCCGACTCTTGTTGTCACCATGGGAAGTCCGTACCCCATTGCCTCCAGAAGGGACATCGGCATTGCCTCCATATGGGACGGCAGGAGAAATACGGCACTCTCCTCCAGAAGCTGCTCCTTTTCCCTGTCCCGCACCCATCCGGGAAAAACAACATGTTCTGCGATCGTCTGTTCGGAAAGTCCCTCTGTTGCAAGGCTCTCCCGGCCTATCCCACCCATGACAAAGCGGACCATGGGAAACCGCTCCGCCGTCCTTTGGATCAGCTCCGGCATTTCCCTCATTCCCTTCCCTTCTGTCAGGACCCCCAGATACAGAACCTGCTGTCCTTCCCACCGCTTTCTGCGGTGCACCGGGTCCTGCATCCTGGGATGAAGTGTGCTGTAATTCGGAATCACCCGTATTCTCTCCTCCGGGTACGCCACGGACAGGACCTCTTTCCAGTGCTCCGTCAGGACAACCATGCGGGCACATTTTCCGTAGATTTTCCGAACCAGACGCTTTTTCTGCTCTGACGCATTCGTATACAGCTCATCAAAAGCGGAGCCATGGATGTGATTCACCACCGGAATGCCCGCGCGCTCTGCCATCAGAATGAAGGGAAGTTTCCGGTAAAAGCTCGGCCCGAAGGAGGAATGAATATGAACAAGTTCCGGCGGATCCTTCCGCAGGATCCCCCGGAACTGATGATACGCCTTCAGTGCCTTGCGCAATTTATCCTTTTTGCTGCCGTCACAGTAGGACTGAACATAACTGATCCGATAGTCCTTCTCCAGCCGGCTTCCGTAATACCCGCCGGTCACGGCGGCAATCCCGCCGTGCACCATAGGATCCGGAACAATCATACAGATGTGATGCATTATTTTGCTCCCCGATGCCTCAGAACCACAATCACGGTCTGCAGCAGAATCTTGAAATCCAGTGTCAGTGACCAGTTGTCGATATATTCCAGATCCAGCCGCACCACCTCGTCAAAATCCGAGATGTCGCTGCGGCCGCTGACCTGCCACATTCCCGTCAGTCCCGGCGTCATGGACAGGCGCCTCCTGTAATGCTCATTGTACTGCTCAAATTCATCCTCGGTCGGCGGCCTGGTTCCCACAAGGCTCATGTCACCCTTCAATACATTGAAGAACTGTGGGAACTCATCCAGACTGGTGCTGCGAAGAAAAGCCCCCACCTTCGTAATACGGGGATCATTTTTCATTTTGAACATCAGCCCCTGAACTTCATTTTCCTGCTCCAGCTCCTTTTTTCTTTCCTCTGCATCCTGGTACATGGAACGGAACTTGTAAATTTTGAAGCGCCTGCCGTTCTTGCCGATTCTGGTCTGCGCGAAGAATACCGGCCCCTTCGAATCCAGTTTTATGGCCGGCGCAATGAACAGCGTCAGGATTCCCGTGATGGCCAGCCCCACCATTCCTCCCACAATGTCAAACATCCGTTTGATGAGAAGCCGCTTGTAGCTGGAGCGGAATTTCGTGTAGGTCACCGTAATGTAATCCCCGAAGGCATCCACCTTGACGGCAGCTCCGGAAATTTCCGGAAGCCCGAGATTATAGCGGCACACTACTCCCATCTCCTCAAAGC
>CAVAJA010000118.1:0-4879 GCA_963588615.1 Lachnospiraceae bacterium
ACCTGTCACAATGTCCACGATGTTCTCGATTCTCTCGCCAATCTGTTCTCCGAACCGCCTCGATTCATAGGTTCTCATGATCAATGAGAGCATCTCCTGCCCCGGCTCCGAGGCATAGATCAGTCCCGGATTCACCGTGGACGCACTCTCGAATCCGGTAAAAGCCGCATGCTGCAGGAACTCCTCCGGGAGAGGGCGCAGGAACTCGACATCCGTATCAAGGAATACGCCGCCCTCGCGGTTTAAGATGTCGAACCGCGCATAATCCACAACAAAAGCCCATTTTTTCTGGCGGTAGGCTTCCCGGATGTAGGCATTCTGATTCACATCATAGCTGCTCTCATTCCACTCGATGATTTCCCAATCCGGCATGTACTTTCTCCAGGAGGCAATGCATTTTTGTATGAGTTTTGGCTTTTTATGGTATCCGAACCAGCAATAGTGAATCTTATGAGGAATCATCGCTTCCTTCCCTTCCCGGATCTCCGATCTCTGCAGTATCGCTTCTGCTGCATTCTTCCTACTCGCTGATCTTCACCACCGTCACCCCCCATACATTGGCCGTTGAGCCTGCAGCGGGATACACCGGCATCGCCGCGACCTCCGGGGAGTGATAGATGGTTTCCAGCGTGTCATCCTGTGCATAGTTTACATTTATACGCAGCTGCGTCCCGAAGAAATGAAACCAGCACAGACGATTCGCCTCTGTTCCGGATGCCCAGTTCCCGTACTGTGCATAATAGTTAGCCCTGTCGTACAGCTCCGTGTGCTCGAACAGCGGAGACTGCGCCGGCTGTCCGTACACCATGACTACCTGCTCCGTGTAGTCCGTGCCGGAATTGATGAACTGATCCAGAACATTCTCCGCAATGGTCGTAGTCGCCTGTCTGCCGACGTACATCGCATATTCATCGGTTGCCACCTGTCCCGCAGATCCGTAAATCAGAACTGCCATTCCTGCGGCACAGGCGATTTTCAGAATCTTCCCGAGGCCTGCGGGGGCCGCCTTGCGGTTTCCTTCTCTCAAAGCTGCCTCTTTTCGCACGTTTCCGTGCAGAACCTCCTCCCAAAGACACAGCACCAGAGGCAGCGACAGCGCCGTGCCTCCCGTCATCTGCATCTGTGTCTCTGCCGATGAGGCCAGAATAAAAAAGCTGTTGGCAAATACCGGTGTCAGGGCAAGTGCAAGCAGCATCAGGATGCCTCGCTGAGCAGCCTGCCCCCATCTCCTGTCCTCCGACCGTCCCCGCACATCCGCAGCGACCGCCTGTGCGATCATAAGGACCGCCCCCAGCGCCGGAATGATATAAAAGATCAGAAACCAGCGATGCCCCTGAAGCGCATGAAAACGGCTGCCGCTCGTCCCGTAATAGTACCGGAAGGAGACATAGGTATGACGAATGCTCTCCGGCAGATTTCCCAGAACCCCCGAAAAGGTAATGGCATCCGCCCCGTTGTAATCCGACAGCGTCTCCCCGCAGTACGCCAGATTGGCATGCAGCAGAATCTCGTACAGCACAGCACCCAGAATCAGCGACAGCAGCATTTTGAAAACGAAAACAAATGCGGGCTTTAAATTATCGTTCCGCTTCACCGTCAGAATGAATACGAACAGAGCCAGCACGCAGGTAATCCCCAGAAACGCCTGATAGCAGCCCATCATGACGGCAATGAGCAGCATCGAAATCAGGATGGACGTCCCCTTCCGTCCCTGCACCGCCCTCGCCGGCACCCACACCGCCAGCACGGCCAGAAGAAAACCCGTTGAAAACGTGATCGACATGTAGCTATAAGAGAGCTGACACAATACGGCAGGGGAAGAAAGGAACAGCAGCGCCGCTCCGCAGGTGATCCAGCTCCTCTTCAGCTGCAGCGCAGACAACACCAGCAGAATTCCCAGAACGAACAAAGCCAGCGATACAAGTGCAGGAAAAGGATCCAGAGAAATATTCAGACGCAGCCGATCCAGGTACGGCCAGAACCAGCGTCCGATCCGCAGCTCCGCAGCTCCTGCTGCGTGATCGTCCTGATCCCACATGCCGTCCATGCAGTTGGTCAGCCGCAGGACAATCAGCGGCAGGTACAGAACAAGGCAATACAGGTAGAAGCCGCCGAACGCCTTTTTATTTTCCTGATACAGCGAGCGTATTTTCATTTCCATGTTCCTTTTCGTTCCTTTTCCATTCCATCGGCATTCATTTTCCTACGGCAGCTCCGCAAGCTTGATCACCTCTGCGCCGTAGATGTTCTGAACCGAACCGGCCGCCGGGTAGACCGGCATCGCCGCCACCTCCGCCAGACTGCAGATCGTATCCCGCGTATCGGCCGCCGCAAATGACACATTGACCCGCAGGTAATTGCTGAAAAATTCCTCCCAGATCTGGTTGTTCAGTCCCAACTCATCCGTCCAGTTTCCGTACTGCGCATAGGCGTTGGCCTTCTGATACAGCTCTGTCTTCTGGAAAACCGAAGACTCACAGGGATTCCCTACAATCAGAATGCTGCCGCTTAAATAATCGTAGTTCTGCGCATTCATGCTGCTGAGGATTCCCTTCGCCATCTGCTCGGTCGCTCTGCGCCCCACGTACATGGCATATTCGTCCGTCAGCGTCATTGCGGCCCCTGTCCACAGGAACAATCCGCACCCCAGCACACTGATTCCTCTCAGACACCTCGCGCACACCCTCCGGCCTGCCGGCAGTTCCCTCACCGTAGTCCAGAATACCAGCGGGATCACCAACGTCATCGGGACGATCATCTGCATGTGACACTCCGATTCCGGAGCCAGGAGATAAAAGGCATTGGCAAAAACAGGGAGGATCACCGCACCGGCAGCCATCAGAATCCCGTTTATGAGATCCTCTCTCCCGCATCTTGCGATCTGCACGATCAGAAGCAGCACCGGCACCAGATACAGCAGACGAACCCATTTTCCAGTCTGCCCGAAGAACACCAGAAAGGTTCCGTCCAGGAACATTGCACCAAAGGTATAGTATGCATGCAGAATTCCCTCCGGCAGATGCTGCAGCAGATACTCTGCAGTAAGATCTGCAAAGCCCTGATAATCGGCAGGCTCCACATGAAACAGCCACTCGTGCAGCTTCAGCCCCGCGATATAGAGCACACCGCCGAACACCAATGCAAGGAACATCTCCCACGCAAAATGAAGCGCCGCTCCTCGCCTTTCCCGGCAGGAATTCTCCCTTTCTGTCAGCTGCCGCATGAAATACGCCATCGCACACAGGCACGTGATTCCCAGTGAGGCCTGGTAGCAGCCCATCATAACCGCAATGACGGCGGCAGAGAGAAGCACAAGCGGAAACCGCACACCAAGTAGGATTCTGTTCCGATTCCTGCCACACTCCTTCCCTGCATCTGCAGCTTTCCCGGCATGGCTTTCTGACTTTTGCAGAATACATCCCCGGCAGCTGCCGGGCAGCACGGTCAGCACATACACGGCCAGCACCGCCGTCACGGTCGAGAATGCAAAGGTGAGCGACATATAGCTGAAGGACAGCTGACACGCAATTCCGGTACTGGCAAGGAACACCATCGCCGCAAGATAGCTTTGCAGATTCCATCGAATCTCCAGAATCCGTCCGATCATGAGCACTGCCAGCACGAATCCTGCCATCGCTACAATTCCGGGCAGCGGATCCAGCGAAATTCCGAATCTGGCATGATCCAGGTAGGGCCAGAACCAGCGCCCGTTCGACAGCTCCCACGCCCCTGCCATGTAATCATCCTGATTCCACAGGCCGTCGTACTGGTTCGTCAGCCGCAGGAAAATCAGCGGCACATAAAGGAGCAGCATATACAGATATAAAATGATGAAGGGCTTCCGATCCCTGCCAAGGGATTCAAGCCGACATTTCATTCGTTCTTTCAACATTCGTTCACACATCACTTTTCAATCAGCTATTCCCATTTCTCAACTCTGCCGTACCTCACGGACAAGGTAATCCGCAATTGCCTGGTACGAGAACGTATCCTCATAATGCTGCCGCCCGGCCCGCGCAAGCTGCAGCATATGCTCCTTTTCGGCAGGATCGTTGACTCTCTCCATAACATTCTCCAATGCCTCCGGAGATTTGTCCTGCAGGATGAGTCCTGTGCGTTCATTCTGCACATACTCATCTACGACATCCGTATAGGAGGCGATGATCAGCTTTTCGTGTTCCAGCGCAGTCAGAAGGACCACCTGTCCGCTCGCACCCGTGTTGTATTTCATCACCAGCATTACCGCATGAGAAAACCGCAGCAGTCGATTAAACTGTGCCGCAGGGATGTCCCAGTACACCGTGATATTGTCCGACAGCTCGTGACTCTCGCAGTATGACACAAAATCCGTGTTTGCCCTCGAGGCCGCAATGACCAGTTTCCAGGGTCGGTTCTGAAACAGCTGCGCCAGCGCAACAAAATCCCGATTGGCATATCCTCCGGAAAAAAAATACCCCTCGTCTCCGCCGTCTTCAAGCTTCTTATCCGGATTCCATTCTCCGTACGGAACGTAGAGAAAATGATCCTTATTCAGGGCAAAGCCCTTTTCATACAGCTCCACTTCCGGCCGCGAGAAAACCACTACCTTAAATCTCACATCGTTGCCTGCAGCAGACAGCTCCTCCTTCGGCAATGCAAAATGAATCAGCCGCCTGCACACCTCAATCATTTTCGGCCGATGTACATAAACGCCGAACCACAGCAGCCTGTCAAACGAGATCAGGTGAAGCTTTTTCATCAAAAGGAGCACCAATGCACAGTAGTTGGAACAGATCACCGTTCCGGCCCCGTCGATTTTCCTGCGGTTGCGGAACAGATTCCGGGAGTTTCCGAGTTCCTTCTGCAGCAGCTCTCCCTTGGTTGGGAAATTGCCGTACTC
>CAVAJA010000119.1:0-6373 GCA_963588615.1 Lachnospiraceae bacterium
TTGAATATCTATTCAACGCAGGATCCTGAAATTCAGGACATTGTGGATGAAGTGGTAAATGATGAGAGCAATTATCCGAACGGCACGCGCTGGTATCTGAATTACAGACTGACGGTTCAGGCAGCGGACGGGACCATCACCAACTACAGCACAGAGATGATGGAAAGTTATTTTAAGAAGTCCAATGCGTATTTCACGATGATTTTCGACACCAAAGAGGAAGCACAGGCAAAGGAGGAGGAATACAAGGCTGCTGTTGTGGGTGAGGGCGATACCGTGATCGGAGAGAGCGAGAGCATCACGGCACAGCCGCAGATTTCGTTGACGCTGGAGGATCAGCATACCGGGAATGTGCTGGCCATTGCGGGAGGACGAGGAGAAAAGACGGCTAACCGCACGCTGAATCGAGCAACGGATACGCTGCGCCAGCCGGGATCCACCTTTAAGGTTGTATCAACCTATGCACCGGCGTTGGATGCAGGAGGGATGACGCTGGCGACCACACAGAACGATGCTCCTTACACCTATGCAGACGGAACGCCGGTACGCAACTGGTACGGGGAGTCTTATCGCGGACTGTCCTCTCTGCGGCTCGGAATACAGAATTCCATGAATATTGTTACCGTCAAGACACTGGTGGACATCACACCGGAACTGGGATATCAGTATCTGCTGGATTTTGGTTTTACAACGCTGGTGAAGGATGAGGTCAGAAACGGAAAGGTCTATACGGATGTGCAGCCCACACTGGCGCTGGGAGGAATTACAGACGGCGTCAAGAATATTGAGTTGAATGCGGCGTATGCTGCAATTGCAAACGGCGGACTGTACATTGAACCAAAAATGTATACAAAAGTCACGGATCATGACGGCAATGTCATTTTGGATGCGGATGAGATCAGGCAGAAGCGACAGGTGATCAAAGAAACCACGGCGTGGCTTCTGACCAGCGCGATGGAGGATGTGGTCACCAAGGGAACCGGTACGAAGGTTAACTTCGGGACAACGCCCATTGCCGGCAAGACAGGAACAACCTCAGACGAGAACGATGTGTGGTTCGCAGGTTATACCAATTATTATTGCTGCACAACCTGGGCCGGATATGATGAGAATACAGATCTTGTGGGGTCGGAGTCAGGAATCGCCAAGACGATCTGGCGCGGAGTGATGGAAAAAGTCCATGAGAACCTTCCTTCGTCTGATTTTGAGAAGCCTTCCGGAATCGTAGAGATGACGGTCTGCAAGCTGTCGGGGAAGCTCCCGGTGGATGGTCTGTGCGACGGCTCACTTACAACAGAGTATTTTGACGAGGATAATGTTCCTACCGAAAAATGCGATGTGCATTATCAGGGAACGATCTGTGCATATTCCGGCCTTCCGGCTGCAGATTCCTGCCCGTTCAAGACAACAGGAGTTGCGACATACTCAGAATCAGGGCTTCAGTGTATCCATACGGCAGAATACATGGCACAGAGCAACATAGCAGAGCTGATTGCACAGCAGCAGGCTGAAATGGATCAGGCGGCGGCTGAGGCGGCGTCACAGGCGGCAACCAGTGACGCACAGGCGACGTTGGATGCTGCGAATGCGACGCTGCAGACGGCAGCGGCCAACCTGCAGACGGCACAGGATACTCTGGTGGCTGCGCAGCAGAGCGGAGATGCCGCTGCGATTGAGGCGGCTCAGCAGGCGGTGAACACTGCGACGACCAACTATACCTTTGCACAGCAGCAGGTGACGGCAGCTCAGCAGGCACTGTCGCAGGTTCAGCAAAGCACATCCGAAGCATCGGATCAGGCACAGTAGAGGCGGATCGAATGTCCTATTACACCATACAGAGAATCGGCAGGGGAGAATACGAGGAAAAAAGGTCCCGCTTCCTGGGAGAGGCCATCCCGATTTCGATGGAAGAGGAGGCGGCTGAGCATCTTTCCAGAATACGAAAGCAGTATTATGATGCGAGGCACCACTGCAGCGCCTATGTTCTGGGGGAAAACCGGGACAGAAAACGGGCGTCTGATGACGGAGAACCGCAGGGAACGGCGGGACTTCCGATCCTGAATGTTCTGGAAGGAGCGGAATGTACGGGGGTGTTGATTGTAGTGACGAGGTACTTCGGCGGGACCCTGCTTGGAACGGGCGGACTGGTAAGGGCCTACACCAATGCAGCGAAGGCGGCTCTTGAGGCCGCCGGACCTGTCTGCATGCAGGAGGGGGAGATCCTGGAGCTTGGGATGGACTATTCGTTTCTTTCTCCTGTTCGGTATTATCTGGAGAAGGAAGGGATTAAAAATTGCGGAACGGAGTACATGGATCGGGTGCTGCAGAGAATTGTTGTGCCGGCAGGGAGTGTGGAAAAGGTTCGCGACGGATTGCGGGAGTTAAGTAAAGATAAGATACAGGTTAATTCTGTGGAAAAAGGCTTTTATGGCTTTGACATCGGTCCGTTGGGAGACTAAACTGTCTCTTGTCTGCAGAACTTCAAACGAATCATTTCTGAGAAAAACAATGATTTCATCAGTATTTCTTAGCTATTATCTTGAAAATTCTGACGAATGTATTCTATGACAGGAAGGGAGGTGGTTTTATGGAACGAGGAACATCAGATAATCCTGCCCCTGGGCGAAGTTGCATGAAAACCACATATAAAGGAGGATCTTGTCATGGAATTCAGAGAAGAAGAGGAGCGTCAGAATGAGGAGATTCTGATCGGCTATCTGAAATCCAAACAGTACACAAAGCTTCGCCAGGCAGCGGCCGAGATGCAGGCTGCAGATATTGCAGCGGTCATGGATGACCTGGAGGATGAAGATTCACTTAAGATATTCCGAATTTTGCCGAAGGATATGGCGGCAGATGTCTTTGCTGATCTGGAGATCGACGATCAGCAGTACATCATTCAATCTCTTTCCGATAAGGAGGCATCCAATATCATTGACAATCTGATGGCGGATGATGCCACCGATTTTCTGGAAGAGATGCCGGCTAATGTCGTGAAGAAGATTCTGGCCAATGCAAGCCCGGATACCAGGGCCGACATCAATCATCTGCTGCGTTATCCGGAGGACTCTGCCGGTTCTGTGATGACGGTGGAGTATGTTGACCTCAAGGAGAATATGACGGTAGAAGATGCCATCAATCGCATTCGGAACATCGGGTTAGATTCTGAGACTGTCAATATCTGCTACGTTCTGAACAAGGAGCGTGTTCTGGTTGGGACGGTGGCGCTTCGATACCTTCTGATTCATAAGCCGGATGAGATTATCGGTGATATCATGAATGAAAATGTCATCTCCATTGGGACGATGCTGGACCAGGAAGAGGTGGCAGATGTCTTCCAGAAATATGACTTTACCGCCATGCCGGTTGTGGACAATGAGAACCGTCTGGTCGGAATCATTACCATCGATGATGTAATGGACATCATGGAGGAGGAGGCCACGGAAGATATCGAGAAGATGGCCGCCATCGTACCTTCTGATAAGTCTTATTTTAAAACCAGCATTCGGGAGACCTATAAGAACCGCATGCCGTGGCTGCTCATTCTGATGGTATCTGCGACGTTTACGGGAGCCATCATCACCAGCTATGAGAACGCGCTGTCGGCGTATGTGGTACTGACTGCGTACATACCGATGCTGATGGATACCGGAGGAAACGCAGGATCCCAGGCTTCGGTCTCCGTGATCCGCGGTCTTTCGCTGGATGAAATTGAATTTGCGGATTTGCCGAAGGCGCTGTGGAAGGAACTGCGGGTTGCAGTGATGTGCGGCGTGACGCTGTCAGCGGCGAATTTTGTAAAGCTTCTGCTGCTGGATCGGCTGGACGTTACAGTAGCCCTGGTGGTGTGTCTGACGCTGGTGGTTGTGGTTGTTTTTGCAAAGGCAATTGGTTGTTGTCTGCCGCTTGCAGCAGCGAGGATTCATCTGGATCCTGCGGTGATGGCCTCGCCCCTTATTACGACAATTGTGGATGCGGTGTCGCTGCTGACCTATTTTCAGATTGCAACGCACCTGCTGCACCTGGGGCAGTGATTCGTTTTCACGAGGGATGTTTTTGTACGGATTTTCAGGAGCGGAGAGCTTTAGGAAAAGAAAGAAGCTCCGCACAGCTGCGGATGGGCAGAAAAAGGCGTGTGAAAAAACGAAAGTTTTTTCACACGCCTTTTGTTGTCCTTTACAAATTATTTGGAGAATCCGGCGCGCTTGCGCATCCGAGGATCCAGAATCTTCTTGCGGAGGCGCAGATGTGTGGGCGTGACCTCCAGCAGCTCGTCGGTGTCCACATATTCGATGGCCTGTTCCAGACTCATGATCTTGGGGGGGACAAGCCGCAGCGCTTCATCACTGGACGAGGTGCGGGTGTTCGTCAGGTGCTTTGTCTTGCAGACATTGATTTCAATGTCCTCCGCTTTTCCGGATTCACCGACAATCATGCCGGAATACACGTCCTCGCCTGGACCGATGAAGAGTGCGCCGCGTTCCTGCGCATTGAAAAGACCGTAGGTCACGGCCTGGCCATCCTCAAAGGCAATCAGAGAACCCTGCTTGCGGTAGGTGATGTCGCCCTTGTAGGGTTCATAGCCGGCAAAAATCGTGTTCATGATGCCGTTTCCTTTGGTGTCGGTCATGAACTGACCGCGGTAACCGATGAGGCCGCGGGAAGGAATATTGAATTCCAGGCGGGTGTAACCGCCGTTGGCCTGTCCCATGGACTGAAGCTCGCCCCTTCGCTGACCCAGTACCTGAATAACATTTCCGGAAAATTCATCCGGAACATCGATGATGCACTGCTCCATGGGCTCGAGTTTTTTGCCGTTTTCATCGGTATGATAAATAACTTCGGCCTTGGAGACGGCGAATTCGTAGCCTTCCCGGCGCATGGTTTCAATGAGAACGGACAGATGAAGCTCACCTCTTCCGGAAACCTTGAAAGAATCTGTGGAGTCGGTGTCCTCCACACGCAGGGAGACATCGGTATTCAATTCTCGGTACAGGCGGTCACGGAGATGGCGGGAGGTAATGTATTTGCCGTCTTTTCCGGCCAGAGGAGAATCATTGACGTTAAAGGTCATGGAAATGGTCGGCTCCTCAATCTTGGGAAAAGGAATGGGCTCCACACAGTCGGGGCCGCAGAGCGTGTCGCCGATGTGCATGGCCTCGATTCCGGAAATGGCGACAATGGCTCCCATGTCTGCCTTCTGCACCGGAATTTTCTGAAGTCCCTCAAACTCATACAGCGTGTTGACCTTGCATTTCACGCGCTTGTCGGGGTCATGGTGATTCACCAGAACGACCTCCTGTCCCATGCGGATCGAGCCGTTGGAAACCTTGCCGACACCGATGCGGCCAACGTATTCATTGTAGTCAATGGTGGAGATCAAAACCTGAGTTGCAGCGTCAGGATCTCCCTCGGGAGCGGGAATGTGGTCGATGATGGTTTCGAACAGGGGCTTCATGGAAACGCCGGGACTTCCCAGATCCAGGGTGGCAATTCCGGACTTGGCGGATGCAAAAACAAAGGGGCAGTCCAGCTGTTCGTCGCTGGCACCAAGATCCATCAAAAGCTCCAGAACTTCGTCGATGACCTGCGTGGGACGAGCTCCGGGGCGGTCAATTTTATTGATGCAGACGATGACGGCAAGACCAAGAGCCATTGCCTTTGACAAGACGAAGCGGGTCTGCGGCATCGGTCACTCAAAGGCATCTACCACCAAAATGACGCCGTCGACCATCTTAAGGACGCGCTCCACCTCGCCGCCGAAATCGGCGTGGCCGGGAGTATCCAGAATGTTGATCTTCACTCCGTTGTAGTTGACAGCAGTGTTCTTACTGGTAATCGTTATTCCACGTTCACGTTCGATGGCACCGGAGTCCATGACACGCTCTGCGACGGCCTGGTTCTCGCGGAACACACCGCTTTGGTGCAGCAATCCGTCTACCAGCGTTGTCTTGCCGTGGTCGACGTGTGCGATGATCGCTACGTTGCGGACGTCCTCTCTCTTCTGATTCATAACAAACCTCTTATTGAATTTCTGAATTGAATGCAAAAAATATTCCAAACTTGTCAATCATAACATTCTGCAAAATAGGTTGCAACAAAACGGCAATTTTTGCTGCTTTGACGGCATGCAGCTGCTGTACAATTACCAATCTTTTAACGAGGAGCGCAGTATGGTATGATGTGTGGTAATGGAGGCAGGGCGTACCTGCCGAGTGCAATGGCAGCAGGACATAAGAGATAAGGCATCAGAGGGAATGCGGAATTACAGGAGGAAGAATGAGCAGGATCATCCTTAAACTCAGCGGGGAAGCGTTGGCAGGGAGCAAGAAAACCGGCTTTGACCTGGAAGTCGTTCAGATGGTTGCAGAAC
>CAVAJA010000120.1:0-4671 GCA_963588615.1 Lachnospiraceae bacterium
GTGCAGCATGGTATTGGTGGAACAGCCAAGAGCCATGTCCACCGTAAGCGCGTTGGTGAAGGCCTCTTTGGTCATGATATCTCTGGGCCGGATGTTCTTCTCAATCAGGTTCATGACAGCATAGCCGGCCTCCTTGGCGAGACGGATTCTCGCAGAATACACGGCAGGAATGGTGCCGTTCCCGCGAAGTCCCATACCGATGGCCTCCGTCAGGCAGTTCATGGAGTTTGCCGTATACATACCGGAGCAGGAGCCGCAGGTCGGACATACATTTTCCTCAAAATTGTCCAGCTCATCCTTTGTGATCTTTCCTGCATCATAGGCGCCGACAGCCTCGAACATGGAGGAAAGGGAGCGCTTCCTGCCGTCAACATGTCCGGCCAGCATAGGACCGCCGGAAACGAAAACCGTAGGAATATTCACTCTTGCAGCCGCCATCAGAAGTCCGGGAACGTTCTTGTCGCAGTTCGGGATCATCACCAGTCCATCGAACTGATGAGCCTTGGCCATACATTCCGTAGAATCTGCAATCAAGTCTCTGGTTACCAGAGAATATTTCATTCCGATGTGCCCCATGGCAATTCCGTCGCACACGGCAATGGCAGGAAACAAAACAGGCACACCGCCTGCCTCTGCGATGCCCAGCTTCACGGCCTGCGCGATCTTATCCAGATTCATGTGGCCCGGAACGATTTCGTTATAGGAGCAGACCACGCCGATCATCGGCTTTTTCATCTCATCTTTTGTAAAACCAAGGGCATTGAACAGGCTGCGGTGAGGTGCCTGCTGAATTCCTTCCTTCACGTTTGAACTAAGCATAATTTCCTCTTTTCTCTGACTATGACGCCGCGCGTCTTCGGGCAGCCGTTCAGATTCTTGCGGCAATGGCATCTCCCATGCCGGTACAGCTCACTTTTGTCAATCCTGCAGCCTCTGCCGCATCCTTCGGCATGAGATCAGTACTGCGAATGCCGTCGGCCAGTGTCTTCTTCACAGCAGCCTCAATCGCATCTGCCTCCTCCAGAAGTCCGAAGGAATACCGCAGCATCATGGCAGCAGACAGAACAGTTGCAATCGGATTAGCGATATTCTGTCCTGCGATATCCGGTGCACTTCCGTGGCTGGGCTCATACAGTCCGAAGCTTCCCTCATTCAGCGAAGCTGAGGAAAGCATTCCGATGGATCCTGTGATCATGGAAGCTTCATCCGACAGAATATCTCCGAACATGTTCTCCGTCACCACCACATCAAACTGCTCCGGATCCTTCACAAGCTGCATGGCGCAATTGTCCACCAGCATGTCATTGACTTCAACATCCGGATAATCTGCCGCCACCTCGTGAACAATCTTCCGCCACAGCCGGGACGTATCCAGCACGTTCGCTTTATCTACACTCGTCAGCTTTCTGCGGCGCTTTCTGGCAATTTCAAAGGCTGTTCTCGCAATCCTGCGGATTTCGTTTTCATTGTACTGAAGCGTGTCCACGGCCGTCTCAACGCCATCGATTTCCCTGGTCCATCGCTCGCCGAAGTACAGTCCTCCCGTCAGCTCGCGGACAATGATCAGATCGAAATCACGTCCGCCCTCTTTTGAAGCCAGGGGGCAGGATGCCGCCAGCTCCGGAAACAGATAGGCAGGACGCAGATTGGCATACAGTCCCAGTGCCTTGCGGATTCCGAGAAGTCCCGCCTCCGGGCGCTTGTTCGGAGGCAGCTGATACCACGGCGAGGTCTTGGCATCTCCGCCGATGGAACCCATCAGAACTGCATCGCTCTTTTTGGCAATGTCAATGGTCTCCTGCGTCAGCGGCTCACCGTATCGATCGATGGAGCATCCCCCCATCAGAATATCCGTATAGTGAATGGTGTGCCCGTATTTTGCACAAACTGTATCCAGAACCTTCCTAGCCTCCGCGACAATCTCCGGCCCGATCCCGTCTCCGCCGATAACGGCAATGTTCATCTCCATAATCTTCATCCTTTCGATAACGCAAAAAGAAGGCATGGACGGCCTTCTTTTCGCTCTGCATCCTGACCGATGTCAGGTTACTTATTTAGATTCTTCTGACAGAGCGTCCTCAGGCTTTTCAATCTGCACAATGGAAGCTTTCTGCATGGGAATACGGCAGTTTTTATTGTTGCCGAATTCAACAATGACCGTATCATCATTCATGTCGACAATAACACCGTAAAAGCCTGCCGTCGTCAAAACACTGTCACCTACCGCAGCAGCCGAGAGCATTGCCTCTTTCTGCTTCTTCTCCTTATTCTGCGGACGCATGAAGAAGAAATAAAAAATCGCGACCAGCACCACCATGTAGATGATCGGAAGCATCGTGCCGGTGGTGGAAGTAGTTGTCGTAAGTGGATACATTGCAATTCCTCCTAAAAATGATAAATACTTTTCGCGTCCCAAAATCCGCCGCGCGCCATGCGCCATGACCGAATTCGAACACAGTTTCCTTCAATGATACAACACAGAACCCAAAATTGGTAGCCTGAACCTACGGTGTCCCTTTTAAATCCTCAATCTTATTCCTCTTGTAGATTTGATATACTCCGGCCTCAATTGCATCCCGGATTTCCTGCATCAGGTGATTGTAGAAATACAGGTTGTGCATGACACAGAAACGCAGCCCCAGAGATTCCTGGGCCTTCAGGAGATGCCGAATATAGGCTCTGGAGTAGCCCCCTCTGCAGACGGGGCATCCGCAGTGCTCATCAATGGGCCGCATATCCTTTTCATAAGCAGCATTTCGAATATGCAGCGTGCCGTGGTCGGTGTACAGATTTCCGTGGCGTCCGTTTCTGGACGGATACACACAGTCAAAAAAATCCACGCCGCGATCCACAGCTTCCAGTATATTTTCCGGTGTCCCGACACCCATAAGGTACGTTGGCTTATTCTGCGGCAGATATGGCACCACTTCATCCAGCACGCTGTACATCTGATCGTGGCTCTCTCCTACCGCAAGTCCCCCGACTGCATATCCGTCCAGATCCATTTCCGCAATTCTCTTCGCATGATCGACGCGGATATCGTGGAAAATAGCCCCTTGATTGATTGCGAACAGCAGCTGGTGCGGATTGACTGCATCCTCCATGGACCGAAGCTGTTCCATTTTCACCTTGCACCGTGCAAGCCATCTGGTGGTCCGCGCCACAGAATTGGTCACATACTCCCTGTCCGCAAGTGCCGGAGCGCATTCATCAAAGGCCATGGCAATGGTAGAACCCAGATTGGCCTGAATGGTCATGGATTCCTCCGGTCCCATGAAAATATTGGCTCCATCGACATGAGAGTGAAAGCTGACTCCCTCTTCCTTGATCTTGCGCAGCTCTGCCAGAGAGAACACCTGAAATCCGCCGGAGTCAGTCAGAATCGGTCGGTCCCACGTTGTAAATTTATGCAGTCCGCCGAGTTCCTTGATGGTGGCATCGCCGGTCCTCACGTGAAGGTGATAGGTGTTGCACAGCATGACCTGTGTTTCAATGCTGTGCAGATCCAGGGCAGAAAGTCCGCCCTTGATGGCCCCCGCTGTCGCTACATTCATGAACACCGGCGTCTCAATGCTGCCGTGAACGGTGGTCATGTGTGCCCTTTTCGCACGGCCGCAGGTGCTGATGATCTGATAACTGTAATCTTGATGTGGCATGCATTGCTCCTAATACTGTTTCTTTTGTTCTGTCCTGCATTGCAGGACAGAACAAAAGCATAGCTGCAGTCTGCGGTCTGTCAGCAAGCTGCAGCAAATCATGCAGAATGGTCAGCTGTAAAATTGTCTTACACTGTCGGCCTTTGCCGTCATGTTCATCAGCATCGCGTCCAGAATCGTCAGCGCACACATCGTCTCACAAACGACAACGGCCCTCGGTACGACGCAGGGATCATGGCGTCCGTGAATGAAGAGCGCCTTCGGTGTTCCATCCTGCATCACCGTCTCCTGCGGCTGCGCAATGGAAGGCGTCGGCTTGAACGCTGCCGTAATCACAATGTCAGAACCGTCCGAAATTCCGCCCAAAATGCCGCCCGCGTGATTCGTCCGCTTGCAGATCCGTCCCTCTTCATCGGTGTAAAAGGCATCATTGTTCTCCGAGCCTCTCGCATAGGCTGCGAACATCCCATCGCCGATTCCAACCGACTTGCACGCATTGATTCCCATCAGGGCATCGGCAAGACGCGCATCCAGGCGCTGCATCGTCGGATCCCCGATTCCGGCAGGAACGCCTCTGATGCGTCCCTTTACAATGCCGCCGATGGAATCCTGATTTTCCCGGCAGCTCTCGATCAATGCCACCGCCGCTGCGTCGGCCGCTTTGTCCGGCATACAGGTGGGTGTCTCCAAAATCTTCTCTCTGTCAAATGCGGCAGGGTCAATCACCACATCACCGATTGCCGCAGTGTAAAAGCAAAAATCAATTCCAAGTTCTTTCAGAAATTTTTCAGCAACTGCGCCTGCTGCAACCCTTGCCGCTGTCTCCCTTGCGGAAGAACGGCCGCCTCCCCGATAGTCGCGGAATCCGTATTTGACTGTATAAGAGTAATCCGCATGACCGGGACGATAACAATCCGCAATTTCACTGTAGTCCTTTGAATTCTGATTTTTATTTCGGATCAAAAGGGCAATCGGGGTTCCCGTTGTCTTTCCCTCGAACACTCCGGGAAAGAAT
>CAVAJA010000121.1:0-5591 GCA_963588615.1 Lachnospiraceae bacterium
GTAGTGGATCATGTCACCAATCAGAAAAAGGTTCCCTGGGATTTCATGCCGCAGTACTGGACCAAGGAGCCGCTTTTATACGACAAGGACAATTTCTATCGTCATCCTCTTCTGCAGACCAATCCGGATTACGAGGCCGCCGTCAAAAATCTTCGATCCGGACTGGACTCTATCCTCGCCGAATACGGGTACCACAGAAAGAACGGGTATTACGAGGCCGAAGAAGAGAAAACACGCGGAGATGATGATCTGACTCTTGTATTCTTCGCACATCTTGGAGCGAATCTGGAGGCCGTAGGATATCTTCTGGGCATCTCTCCCGTTGTGCTGCAGCAGAGCATCTATCTGGCTCCGACCTCTCTTTGCATTCTGAACACCGAGAAACGGCAGTGCGGCAGCATTCCGAACAAAATTCCGGCCATCGCCATGTTCCGTGCCCAGGTGCTCGGAGATGTGGGGCACCTTTTAAAGGACGGTCAGAGCATTTCCGAATCCGGTTCCTTTGCCAGAGTTTTCAATGCGTGAATTTATAAGCGAACATCGGGGCCGCCGGCAGATTTGCCGACGACCCCGATTCATCTTACTTCAAAATCTTTTTCAGAGATCTATGCCTCTTTGCTGTTCACATAGTTGATCAGACCGCCCGCATCGATGAGTCCCTGCATGAAGGGCGGGAATGCCTGTCCCTCATAGGTTTTCCCGGTCGTTTCGTCAGTAATCATGCCGGTATCGAAATTGATCGATACGACATCTCCCTTTTGAATCTCCTCTGCCGCCTCCCTGCACTCAATAATCGGCAGCCCGATGTTGATGGAATTGCGGTAGAAAATGCGCGCAAAGGTCTCTGCGATGACGCAGGAAACTCCGGCAGCTTTGATGGCAATCGGGGCATGTTCACGCGATGAGCCGCACCCAAAATTCTTTCCTGCCACGATGATGTCACCTGCACTCACTTCCTTGATAAAGCTCTTATCGATGTCCTCCATGCAGTGAGCTGCCAGCTCAGAGGGCTCTGACGTTGCCAGATATCTTGCAGGAATGATGACATCCGTATCTATATTGTCTCCAAATCTGAATACACTTCCTTTTGCAGCCTTCATGGCTTACTCCTTTCCGTATGCTCCCGTGCAGCTGTTAGCTGTTCCCGATCATTCCGCAGCCGTGGGATCTGCAATCACACCTGCAAGTGCAGATGCGGCTGCTGTTGCGGGGCTGGCCAGATAAATTTCAGATGTGGTATCTCCCATACGGCCCACAAAATTGCGGTTGGTAGTAGATACGCATCTCTCCCCGGCAGCCAGAATGCCCATGTAGCCTCCAAGACACGGTCCGCAGGTGGGAGTGGACACCACAGCACCTGCCTCCATAAAGATCTCGATGAGTCCCTCTTTTAATGCCTGCAGGTAGATTTTCTGTGTAGCAGGAATTACGATGCACCGCATTCCGTCGGCAATATGATGTCCCTTCAGGATTCCTGCTGCAGCCCGGAGGTCGCTGATGCGGCCGTTCGTACAAGATCCAATCACAACCTGATCAATCTTAATCTCCGGAATTTCATCAAATGTCTTTGCGTTCTCCGGAAGATGAGGGAAGGAAACCGTCGGGCGAATTTTCGACAGGTCGATCTCGATGGTCCTTTCATACTCTGCGTCATCATCCGGAGTAAAGATAACGCCCTCTCCTGCACCGTGTTCCTTTTCGTACGCAATCGTCTTCTCATCTACGGGGAAAATGCCGTTCTTTCCGCCTGCTTCAATCGCCATGTTGGAAATGGTGAAGCGATCATCCATGGACAGCGATGCAACGCCGGGGCCGGTAAACTCCATGGACTGATACAGAGCTCCGTCCACACCGATCATCCCAATGATGTGCAGGATCACATCCTTGCCGCTGACAAAAGGAGAGAGCTCTCCCGTCAGATAAAACTGAATTGCCGAGGGAACCTTAAACCAGGCCTTTCCTGTTGCCATGCCGGCCGCCATATCGGTGGAACCAACACCGGTAGAAAATGCCCCCAGTGCACCATATGTGCAGGTATGCGAATCCGCACCGATGATCACATCTCCGGGAGCCACCAGTCCCTGCTCCGGCAAAAGAGCGTGCTCAATTCCCATCTGGCCGACTTCAAAATAATTCGTGATCTGATTGCGCTTTGCAAACTCACGGACACACTTGCAGTTTTCTGCTGACTTGATGTCTTTTGCGGGGACAAAATGATCCGGAACCAGTGCAATCTTATCCTTATCAAATACCCCCTCTTTGCGAAACCGATTCATCTCCTTAATGGCCACCGGCGATGTAATATCATTGCCGAGAACCAGATCCAGATCAGCCTCAATCAGCTGTCCCGCCTTTACCTCCGGAAGTCCTGCTCTTCTGGCAAGAATCTTCTGTGTCATTGTCATTCCCATACATTCATCCCTCTTTATGTAGAAAAAGAGCAGGGGAGAGAACTCCCCTGCCCCTACGAATGTCCTCATCATCTGCGCCCGGCACAGGCCCCCAAAAGCAGGTCTCCTGCCCGTTCGGCAGAATACAGATGAACAGCTCTTCTTAGTTGTTGATCAGCATATCCTTTTCATTGTTCCAGCTGTAGAGCTTGCGGATCTCAGCGCCGACCACCTCAGACGGATGCTCTGCAGCCTTCTTGCGCATAGCCTGGAAATGAATCTTTCCGTTCTTCATATCCTGAATGAACTCAGATGCAAAGGTACCGTCCTGGATATCGGAAAGAACCTTCTTCATTGCCTCCTTTACCTCAGGAGTAACAATCTTCGGCCCGGTTACATAGTCGCCATACTCTGCTGTGTTGGAAATGGAATAACGCATTCCTGCAAAACCGGACTGATAAATCAGATCGACGATGAGCTTCATCTCATGGATGCACTCAAAGTATGCATTTCTCGGATCATATCCAGCCTCGCACAGAGTCTCAAAGCCTGCCTGCATCAGAGCACACACGCCGCCGCACAGAACAGCCTGCTCACCGAACAGATCGGTCTCGGTCTCGGTTTTGAAGGTCGTCTCCAGAATACCTGCACGTGCACCGCCGATTGCAGCACCGTAAGCCAGAGCCTTGTCCAGAGCCTTCCCGGTAGCATCCTGCTCAACAGCCACCAGCATGGGAGTTCCCTTTCCTGCCTCATACTCAGAACGCACGGTGTGTCCGGGTGCCTTCGGAGCGATCATGGTGACATCCACATCTGCCGGAGGAACGATCAGCTTGTAGTTGATGTTGAAGCCGTGTGCGAACATCAGCATATCGCCGGCCTTCAGGTTCGGCTCCACATCCTTCTTGTACATATCAGCCTGCAGCTCATCGTTGATCAGAATCATGATCACGTCAGACTGCTTTACAGCCTCTGCTGTGGGCAGAACAGTCAGGCCCTGTGCCTCGGCCTTCGCCTTGGACTTGGAGCCCTCATACAGACCGACAACAACATCCACGCCAGAGTCCTTCAGGTTCAGCGCATGTGCATGTCCCTGAGAACCGTAGCCGATAATACATACCTTTTTGCCTTCCAGAAGGGAAAGATTGCAATCCTCCTGATAGAAAATTCTTGCATCTGCCATTTTTCGTTCCTCCTAAATATTATTGATACAAATTTCAGATTTTATCTTCATCGGATCAGAGCACCGTCCCTTATGAACGCCTCTGGCTCGAGTTGATAACCACATTTCCATTCTCATCCAGATAGACAACCGACTCGGTTCCTCTCGCAAGACCTGCAATTCCCGTCCTTGCCAGTTCCAGAATCTCGTAGCCGCCCAAAAGCCGCAGAAAAGCATCAATCTTGCCCTGATTTCCTGTGATCTCAATGATCAGAGAATCCGGTGCAACATCCACAATGCTGCCGCGGAAGATATTCGTGATCGCAATGATATTCTCGCGCTTCACATCATCCACCCGCACCTTGATCAGTGCAAGCTCACGATACACAGACTCACTGCGGGGAAGTTCGTGAATCTCACGGACATCCACCAGCTTGCGGACCTGCTTTTCAATCTGATCCAGGACATCATCATCCCCCGAAGCGACAATTGTAATTCTCGTATAACGCGGGTCTGCTGTCCGGCCGGCTGTAATGGATTCAATATTATACCCTCTGCGGGAAAACAATCCGGAAATTCTGGAAAGTACACCGGATGTATTGTCTACCAGCAGCTGAAATACTTTTTTTTGCAACTCTTCCTGCATCGTCTCTCTCCAGCTCGCGAATGATACGTTTTGCATTATATTAGCCATATATTTTTCGTATAATTCGTAAATTGAACTTCATTATAGGCTCTGATCTTCGAAAAAACAACATCAGAACGGGCAACCAACAAAAGAAGTATGAAGATACTTTTTTTGTATCACTCGCTGCATTTGGCGACCGCCAGTGTTCCTGTCCTCGTAATTTCCGCAATGGAAATGGACTTGAAGGTTTCCAGGAAGATCGCCACCCTCTCCGGTGTATCACAGATCTGAATGGTCATCATGGTCTTGGACATGTCTACAATCTGTGCCCCCATGATCGAACAGTTCTCCATGATGTCGCGGCGATTGCTGCGATTGTATTTTACCTTCAGCAGCATCAGTTCTCTGGCAACCGCCTCATGTTCATCAAAGGTCTTCACCTTAATGACATCCAGCTTCTTGTTCAGCTGTTTTTCAATCTGCTCCAGCGTCCTTTTCTCTCCGCTTGAAACAATGATCATATTGGAAACGGACGGATCATCCGTCTCTCCAACCGCAAGGGAATCAATATTAAAGCATCTGCGCCAGAAAAGACCTGCAACCTTGCACAGCACGCCGGCACGGTTCTCTACCAACACGGAATAAATTCGTTTCATTTTACTCTCCCCAAAGAAGCACTGATGTCACTACGCCAGCACATTCGGATTTACATCCACTTCCATCAGAACAGATTCCGGATCAGAGAGGAACTGTTCAATGGAGTCCTTTGCCTGCGACATACTGCAAACTCTGAGGAAATGCATGTCATATGCCTTCGTCAACTCCTCCAGATGAGGATAATCTCCCAGATCCACAACACTGAATCGATCCTGCAGCTGCAGATGCTGATACTGTCGGACCAGACCCAGTGCACCGTTCTTAAGTACGACCACCTTCGCCCGTATCCCATACTGCTTCATGGTGGCAAGCTCCATCATTGTCATCTGAAAGCCGCCGTCACCGCAGACAGCTACCACCTGCCTCTTTTCATCCGCCAGCTGTGCCCCCATGGCTGCAGGAACCGCATATCCCATGGTTCCCATTCCTCCGCTGGTGAAAAATCTTCCCCTGCGAATGACTGCATTGGCACAGCTCCACAGCTGATTCTGTCCGACGTCTGCAATGAACACTCCGTCCTCATCCATTGCAAGCGAGAGTGCATGAAGAAAATAGGCAGGATCCACCGCACCCTTCACGTCCTCTCCGGTGTGGAGGACTCTCCATTCCTGTTTGGCCTCATCGCGCCATTCATCCAGAACCCTGCGCCACGGGGCATAGCGATCCCCCTGACTCTCTTCCTCCCCTTCCTTTTTCTCAAGGAATTTCCCGAAAATATGCCGGATGTCGCCGACCAGAGGAATGGAAGCTCCTG
>CAVAJA010000122.1:0-6315 GCA_963588615.1 Lachnospiraceae bacterium
CTCCTGATAGGTCCTTGCTATAATGTCTGCCACCTTCTCGGGCAGAAGCTTGCGGTCTGCAATCGACATTCCCTTTGTTTCGATGGGCTCGCCGAACACAATCGTAACCGGAGTCCGAAAAATTTTCATCATATGATCTTCAAAAATATTGCCGGTTCCAATGATGGTCACCGGAACGACCGGTGCCCCCGAGCGAATGGCAATCTTAAAGCTTCCTCCCTTGAATTCCCCCAGTCTTCCTTCTTCCTTGGTCCGGGTTCCCTCCGGGAAAATCAGAATCGAACTGCCGCCCTTCATTGCATTTGCAGCGTCCGCCACCATCTGTGCCCCCGACTTAATATCGCTCCGATTCAGAAACAGGCAATGAATTCTCGTCATCCAGAAATGGAGCAGCGGAATCTTCCCCAGTTCCTGCTTGGCCACAATGACAAAAGGCCTCGGCAGAATCGGCGCGGTCAGTATGATATCAAAGATGGATCGATGGTTTCCTGCATACATTGCCGCGCGCCCTGTCTGCAGATGTTCCTTTCCTATGATGGTGACAGGGCAGCCCGTGGCCCTTCCCACCATCCGCAGTCCCCAGCAGACCGCCGCATAGGAAATGCGGTCTGCTGCTGCGGGTGAAAACACCCCGGCAATGAGAACAACCAGCATGACCGGCAGACCGCATAAAAAGAAAAACACAGCTGCCAGTGCCGTCCAGATGGTTCGTAATGTCATTTTATCCCCTCTTCATCTGCTGTTACCGTGCCAGTGATCTCCTGTTGTAGTTGATCAGGCAGCCGTCCAGAATGATCTGACGCTCCTCATCGGTAAGATCCCCCAGCGTCACCGTGAACGGAACCAGTTCCGTCCCCTTCACCACGTATCCTGTGAAAGTTTCCGCTTTGCTTTCAACAGCCTTTCGAATATCCGGGAAGAACAGGTAATCCATCTTGGCAAAAGGAAGTTCACCTTCCGGAATTACGAACGGCAGCATTCCCCAGTTGATCAGATTGCTGCGGTAGCGCTTCGTTGCGTACTCATTGGCAATATTCGCCCATCCGCCTAAAACCTTCTGGCAGGAGGCAGCCTGCTCTCTTGCGGAACCATCTCCCGGCTTCACGGCGAAAATGGTGGATCCGATTCCGATATTGTGGCGGCCCACCTCCGGGAATTTACTCTTGATGGCCTGCATGATGTCATGGAAGCCGGGGAGTGCCTTTCCGATGCAGTTCCCTGCCACCTGTGCACGCTCTCCTTCGCGGACCTCTTTTGCCAGAGCCACATAGTCCGGTGCCTTTCGAGACAACGCGAACTCTGCCAGTCCCTCCGGATTGGAGCGATAGGAAGAGGTCTCGCCGGAAGGGATCAGCTCGTCTGTTGTTGTAACAGGATCATGAATTTCCGCCACAACGCGAAGGGCAAGATGCTCCGGAAGCGGCTCCATCTTCGGCCAGTCACGAATGTTCGGTCCCAGCTGGATCTGTACATCCGGATCTGCCTCCCCATGAGAATCGAACACTCTCTTCTCATAGATTCCTTTGTCAAAATGATAGTGATACGTCGGTACATCCTTGTCCATTGCGGTTGCAGGCGTCAGGAAGCCCTGATTGGCTGCCGTTGCTGCAATCGATCTTGCGTCCATCAGGGCCACGTAGGAAATCTGTCCGTTCTGCGGCTTTGAGCCCTCGCGGTTCGGGAAATTCCTCGTCGAATGCCGGATCGAGAATGCGTTGTTGGCCGGCGTGTCTCCCGCACCGAAGCAGGGGCCGCAGAACGCCGTTTTGAGTACGGCACCGGCATCCATCAGAGATGCCGCCACGCCGTTCCGGATCAGCTCCGCATAGATCGGCTGCGATGCAGGATACACTGCCAATGAGAATTTTCCGTTTCCGATGTTCTCGCCCGCAAGGAGTCCTGCCGCCTCGCAGATGTTCTCAAATCCGCCGCCTGCACAGCCGGCAATGATTCCCTGATCCACCAGGAGTCTTCCGTTTACAATCTTATCCTGAAGCTTCGCTTCCACCTGATCTCCGAAGGAAATTTTAGCTCTCTCTTCCACCGCATGAAGAATATCCGGCAGGTTGTGATTTACCTCATCGATGGTATAGGCCATTGACGGGTGGAACGGCATGGCAATCATCGGCTCGATCGTGGAAAGATCGATATCGATGACGCCGTCGTAGTAAGCTCCCTTTCCCGGAGCAAGCGGCTTGTATGCGTCTTCCCGGCCGTGGAGTGCGAGCCACTCTTTTGTCTTATCATCGGTTTCCCAGATGGAGGAAAGGCAGGTTGTCTCCGTCGTCATGACATCGATGCCGATGCGGTAATCCTCCGAAAGGTTGTGAACGCCCTCTCCGATGAACTCCAGCACCTTGTTTTTCACGAAGCCGCTTTCAAAAACCGCTCCGATCAGCGCAATGTTGACATCGTGCGGACCGACTCCCTTTTTCGGTGCCCCGGTCAGGTGAACCGCAATGACCTGCGGACGCTTAATGTCGTACGTCTGATTCAAAAGCTGCTTTACCAGCTCCGGTCCGCCCTCGCCCATGGCCATCGTTCCGAGGGCACCATATCTGGTGTGCGAATCCGAGCCAAGAATCATGCCGCCGGAACATGCCATCATCTCTCTTGCGTACTGATGAATGACCGCAAGGTGCGGAGGAACATAAACTCCACCGTATTTCTCAGCGGCCGTGAGGCCGAACATGTGATCATCTTCATTGATGGTGCCGCCCACCGCACACAATGAATTGTGACAGTTGGTGAGAACATAGGGGATCGGGAATTTTTCCAGTCCGGATGCCCTTGCGGTCTGAATGATGCCGACATAGGTGATATCGTGGCTGGTCAGCTGATCAAATTTAATCTGCAGCTTCTCCTCGCTCCCCGACACATTGTGGGAGGAAAGAATTCCCCACGCCATCGTTTTATTCCGGGCATCCTCCTTTGTCTGAGACAGACCCTCTGCTTCCAGCTGTGCTCCTGCCTCTGCGCCATCTTCAATAAAACGACCATTTCCTAAATAATAGGCACCTTTTTCGTGCAGCTTTACCATACTGTTTCTCCTTCCTTCATCCCTGAACGCCATCGGATTCTGTCCGCAGAAACCTGCGTCCCCCGGCCCATTGCTTACGTAGAAAAGAGCACACAGAGCGGTTTTCCGTTCTGTGTGCTCTGTACTTAATTGTATACAATTATACTGCTGTGTCAATTCATGATCCGTACCGGAATTGACGCAAGCTTATTTCGTTCCTGCAATCGTGACGGAACTCTTTTTCGAGGCTGTCACAGCGCTCTTTTTCTCCTTGGCAGGAATCTGAACTTTTTCCAGCTTCCATACCTGCGCTGCGTACTCTTCAATGGTGCGGTCCGAAGAGAACTTTCCAGTGCTTGCCGTGTTGAGGATGGCCATCTTTGCCCATTTTTCCTTGTCCTGATAAGCCGAAACCACATCACGCTGAGCGGCCGCATAGGATTCAAAATCCTTCAGGATGAAATAGCGGTCTGCCGGGCAGCCGGGCTGGCTCTTGAGCAGCGAATCGTACAGCGGGCGGAACAGTTCCGGATTCTCCGGCGCGTAGGTTCCGTTCACCAGCTGCATCAGAACCTCACGGACGTTCTGATCATGGTTGAAGATCTCATTCGGATCATAGCCGCCGTGGTTCTCGTAATGGATGACCTCCTGGGAAGACAGACCGAAGATGAACATATTCTCCTTGCCCATTTCCTCTGCCATCTCCACATTTGCACCGTCCATGGTTCCGATGGTCAGAGCACCGTTCAGCATCATCTTCATGCAGCCGGTTCCGGAAGCTTCCTTGGATGCCGTGGAAATCTGCTCCGAAACATCTGCCGCCGCAAAAATAATCTCTGCATTGCTGACTCTGTAATCCTCAATGAAAACAACCTTCAGCTTGCCGCCGATGGATGCATCGTTGTTGATGACGTTTGCCACATTGTTGATGAGCTTGATGGTGAGCTTTGCATTTCGATAGCCGGCTGCAGCCTTTGCTCCGAAAATAAATGTGTGCTTCGGATAATCCATGCCCGGATTTCTCTTCAGCTGATTGTAGAGGTACATCACATGCAGAATATTCAGCAGCTGTCTCTTGTACTCATGGAGACGCTTCACCTGGACATCAAAGATGGAACGGGGATCCACCTCGACACCGTTATGCTCCAGAATGTAATTTGCAAGGCGAACCTTATTCTGGTACTTGATCTGCATGAACTCTCTTCTGGCCTTCTCATCCTCTGCATAAGGCTTCAGTTCTGCAATATGAGACAGATCCGTGATCCACTCGTCGCCGATGTGCTCGGTAATCCAGGAAGCCAGCAGCGGATTGGCATGAGCCAGGAAACGGCGCTGCGTAATGCCGTTGGTCTTGTTGTTGAACTTTTCCGGGAACATCTCATAGAAGTCATGCAGGGACTCATTCTTGAGAATCTCGGTATGAAGTCTTGCCACACCGTTTACGGAGAAGCCTGCCGCAATTGCCATGTTGGCCATGCGGACCTGACCGTCATAAATAACAGACATCTTATAGAGCTTGTGTCCGACATCCACACCCGTGTTGTTGTATTTTGCACGAATGTCGTTCTCGAAGCGGCGATTGATCTCTTCCACGATCTGGTAAATGCGGGGAAGCAGACGGGAGAACAGCTCGATCGGCCACTTCTCCAGTGCCTCAGCCATGATGGTGTGGTTGGTGTAGGCCGTGCTCTTCTGCACGATCTCCCAGGACTCATCCCAGCCAAGACCATAATCATCCATCAGGACACGCATCAGCTCCGGAACCGTCAATGTCGGATGCGTATCGTTCATCTGGAACACGACCTTTTTCGGCAGATCATGCAGATCCTTGTTGCGGGTCAGGAATTTCTTCACAGCCAGCTGCACCGAAGCAGACACAAAGAAGTACTGCTGCTTCAGACGCAGCTCCTTGCCCTGCATATGGTCGTCACAAGGATACAGGACCTCACAGATGTTGCGTGCCAGGTTCTCCTCCTCAACCGCCTTCTGATAATCTCCCTTGTCAAAGGAATCCAGGTGGAAGCTGTTCACAGGCTCAGCGTCCCAGATACGAAGGGTGTCCACAAAGCCATTGCCATAGCCCACCACCGGCATATCGTAGGGGACTGCTTTCACTGCAGCGTAACCCTCCTGACGGAACATGGTCTTTCCGTTTTCTGCCACATATGAGCACACATGGCCGCCAAAATGAATTTCCTGCGTGTACTCCGGGCGGCGCAGCTCAAAGGGGTTTCCGTTTTCAAGCCAGTTATCCGGAACCTCTACCTGATATCCGTCTACAATCTTCTGCTTGAACATGCCGTAATGATAACGGATGCCGCAGCCGTACGCCGGATAGTTGAGCGTAGCAAGGGAATCCAGGAAGCACGCTGCCAGTCTTCCGAGTCCGCCGTTTCCAAGCGCCGGATCCGGCTCCTGATCCTCCAGAACATTCAGATCAATTCCGAGCTCGTCCAGAGCCTCAGCAACCGGCTCATAGGCCTTCAAATTGATCAGATTGTTGCCGAAGGCTCTTCCCATGAGGAATTCCATCGAAAGATAGTACAGTGTCTTCGGATTTTTCTCATCGAATTCCTTCTGCGTCCGCATCCAATCGTCAACGATCTGATCCTTCAGCGCGTAAGCCGCAGCCTGAAACAGCTGCTCCTGATTCGCCTCATTGATCTCACGCCGGTACATGGTCCGCACATTGTACTCTACGCTCCGCTGAAACAATGCCTTGTCAAAACTGATCTGCGTTTTTTTGGTCATACCTACCCCTTTTCTTGCTTGCCTACAGTATTCTCTAAGTCATTCCCTCAAATGTCTGCTTACTGCTTCTCTACACCAATGATAAGCTTTTCACCGTTGATGTCCCACTCTTTTTCATTGGCCAGCTTCACATCTTTCTGAACACCGTCAGAGAGCACCTTTGTGCTGATGGCAGTCTCATTTTTCTTGACGATGCCGTAAAGCTTGTCATTGCCGGACAGGGACAGATGAATGTGATCCATTACTTCAAAGCCGGAATCCTTGCGCATGGTCTGGATTTTGGAGATGATCTCATATACAAAGCCTTCCTCCACCAGTTCATCTGTCAGGTTGGTGTCGATGACAACGGTCATTCCGCCGTCCTCCTGAGAAACATATCCGGGCTTCTGCGCCATCTCGATCAGGAGATCTTCCTTTGTGAGTTCCACCTTTACATCACCCACTTCGAAAGTCAGCGTCCCCTTCTCATTCAGCTCATCCATGGCAGCATTCCCATCCAGACCGGCCAGATAGCTCTTAATACCGCCGAGCTGTTTGCCGTATTT
>CAVAJA010000123.1:0-3828 GCA_963588615.1 Lachnospiraceae bacterium
GAATTCTGCTGATTCTTGGAGGTCAGCTCCACCTGGCTGAAATCCGAGGCCTTGACGATGGGTACAATTTCCTGAACGGCGTAAAAATCCGAATAATAAATGCTCTGCGCACGCTCCTGTGTCCAGGCAATCTGACCGGCTGCCAGATCATATTTGCCGGCAGCAATTCCGCTTATTGCCCCCGTGAATTCAACATTCTCAATCTCAAGACCATAACCATACTCTCGGCAGAAGCCTGCAGCAAGGGCAATGTCATAGCCGACATTTTGGCCGTTGTACATGTAGGAGAACGGAATCTGGGTGTTGAGGGTTGCCATATGAAGAATGCCGTTCTCTCCTGTGAGGGGGATATCGATCGCTTCCTTGTCCTGATCAACAATCCAGAAATTCCGGAGCTCCTGCAGTCTGCCGCTCTGCTGAAGCTCTGCGAGGTATTGATTGAATTCCTGGCGCAGGGAATTTCCGGCCTCGGTCATCGGGAATATGGTGCCGATGTTGAAAGTGGTCAGTGGATGATCGATATAAGCAAATTCAGGATACTGGTCAGCCATTGCATAATAATTGGTGGTGGCCAATATGAAAAAGTCTATTTTATCGGACTGGAGGGCGAGCTGGAGATCGGAAGCGTTGTTGAAATACTGAATGGTGACATTCTCAACCTTGCTCTTCACAATGGTATCCTGAGGTGTTCCGGTGAGAACACCGGCTGTCTTGCCGGCCAGTACGGAAAATGCATCATCGGAAGAGTGTGCGGCGTGTACCGATACGCGCGTCAATCCAAGAGAGAGCAGAAACACAGACAAAAATACACATATTCGGATGGCTTTTCTGATTATTCTCATTATAGATCGCCCTTCTGCAGGATGCCGCATCGCTTTGCATAAATTCGCCGCTACGACTATAGAGCATAAATATTGTCGGAGGATGCGTCAATATGGATTATCCCGTTGTTCGAAGGAGGAAAATCCGCTGTGCGGAAAGGGGGGAATCCATCAGATGAACGTTGCTGAACCCATCGGATTGGAAGATAATAAACTTGCGGCAGATGAGACTGATTTTGACAGCCCGATTGAAAGATTTGCCTGCTGAGCGACCGATATTCGTGACTGGTGCAGAATGCATCGGGTGAGACGGAGGGGAAGATTACGGGGGGATGAGAAGATTACGAAGAGCATGGGCGGCGATTCTGCTGCTCGTTCTGGCAGCGGGGATGTCCGTTCATTCCCGCAGGCAGACGGAGGGGCTGCTGAAACGATTGGACGGCGCGCATCGAATCGGTGCAACGTATTCAACGCTGAGTGATTCCTTCTATGAGACCATCAATGAGGAAATTGATCAGCAGGTGCGCAGCAACGGTGATTTTTTGCTGGTCAGAGATCCGGAACAGAGCCAGGAGCGTCAGAACAGGGAAATAGAAGAGCTTCTGGAGGAGAGAATTGATCTTCTGATTGTAAATCCGGTGGAAGACCAGGCGATCATGCCTGCATTGGAGGCGGCGCACAGGAAAGGAGTGCCGGTGGTACTCATTGATTCCCGAACAGACGAGGACGGAATGGCCGCCTGTACCATCACATCCAACAATTACGGAGCCGGGCTGCTGGATGCCAGACATTTGATCAGTCAGACCAAGAGCGCAAAGGTTGTTGTTCTGGGCAATGAGGACTCGCTTTCGTGCAGAGATCGACTGGACGGCTTTCTGGAAACGCTGGAGAAGAGCGGCAACGATTATCGGATTCTCGCGAATTATGATTGTGGGGGACAGACGGAGCGGGCTATGGACGGCATGCGGGAGCTGCTGGAACAATATCCGGAGATTGATGTGGTGATGGCAGTGAATGATCTGTCTGCGCTGGGAGCCATGGCCGCATTGGAAGAAGCGGGGCGGCTCGGGGGAACACTGGTCTACAGCGTGGATGGTTCGCCGGATGCTAAGACATTGGTGGCAGACGGGATGATGACAGCCACAACGGGACAGTCGCCTCTGCGCATCGGACAGAATACGGCGGAGGTTGTATACGAAATTCTGAACAACAAGCCCTATCTTACGAACATTGTAGTCCCGGTTTCGCAGATTACAAAAGAGGATATTCCTCGCTTTGGGACAGAGGGGTGGCAATGAAACAGATCCGAAAGACGACACTGCTTGGGGGACTGTATCGGTCTATCGAAATTCTCACGGTTCTTCTGATCTGTGTCATCTATGTGGTACAGATTGTCACACCGGTTTATGCAGCTCAGACGGGAAGAGCGGAGAACTTTCTGCGGTCGCTGGAGTGGATTCCTTACCATCCGAATCTGATCACAGCGTCGGTGATTTGTGCGGGGGCAGGAAATCTCCTGGGCAAGTGGTTTGATCAGAGGAATTCAAGATTCTGGTCTCATGACGGATGGCTGCTGTATGTGACACAGGGAATGCTCTATGGTTTGGCGATGCTGCTGTTCCAGCAGAACTGTGACAAAATCGCCTTATTTGCCATTGCAGATCGGTTGGATGATCCCAATACGCGGCAGAAGCGCAGCTTTCTGACGGCGATGATTGCGTTTTATCTCCTGTGCAACATGGAATTCACGGCAAGAATGCTGCATGCGGTGTCGCTGCAGCAGTATCTGAATTTCTACACGGCCAGGATGCGAAATGTCCTGCAGTTCGTGATTGAGGCTTTTTCTGCAGCGGAGTCGGTGCTGTTCGTCCTGTATCTGGTGCTGTTCGTGACGCGTCAGGTGCAGGAAAAACTGGAGGCCCAGCAAAGGAATCAGAAACTGGAGCAATTGAATGAGCAGCTGTTGAATTACGCGGAGGAACGGGCGCATTCTGCACAGGTGCAGGAACGGAACCGACTGGCAAGAGAAATTCACGATACTCTGGGGCACGTGCTGACGGGAATCACGGCAGGAGCAGATGCCTGCCTGCAGATGCTTGATGATGCTCCGGAGCTGGTCAGAGGACAGTTGGAACGGATCGCCGATACGGCGCGCGACGGCATGCAGGAGGTGCGGCGGTCGGTCAATGCACTGCGGCCGGATTCCCTGGAAAAACAGAGCCTGTCCGCAGTTCTGGAGGGAATGTGTGCGAAGATTGCTTCCGGCAGCGGGACAGTCATTCATCTGGAGGAAAATCTTGCGGATACAGAGCTGCTGCAGGATGAGGAGGACGCAGTGTACCGAACCGTTCAGGAAGGAATCACCAATGCCATTCGTCATGGACATGCAACGCAGATTGAGGTGCAGTGCCGGATACAGGAGAGTCGGCTGACCATTCGGATACAGGACAACGGAAGGGGCTGCATGGATATTGTTCCCGGTTTTGGACTGCTGCATATGCAGGAAAGGATGTCGATGCTGGGCGGCTGTCTGGAATATGAAAGTGCAGACGGATTTCGAATTGAGGCGCAGTTTCCGTTAAGGAGGAAATCGGAGAGCGGCAGGATGGCATGAACGGATGCGGGGCGAACAGTAAGGGCTGCAGGGATGGGAAAACAGAAAGACAAGGGGTTGAAAAAGCGGCAGAGCGATGACGGTTGAGAGCTGGGAGCAGCGTGGGGGAAATGAAAATGATTAAGGTAGTGCTGGCGGACGACCAGGATCTGATACGACAAAGTCTTTGCTATGTCCTGAGCAGACAGGAAGACATTGAGATGGTGGGAACAGCCGTGGATGGCTTGGAGACACTGGAGGTGGTGGAGAAGCAGCAGCCCGATGTGGTTTTGCTGGATGTGCGGATGCCCAAAATGGACGGAGTGGAGTGCACTCGGCGCATTAAGCAGAAATATCCGCAGATTAAGGTGATCATACTGACGACCTTTGACGATGATGAATACATCTTTGATG